>CAMZGB010000071.1 GCA_947306285.1 uncultured Lachnospira sp. | reverse complement strand
GAGAAACTTCCAGGTTGGAAGGAAGACATCAGAGGTATCACAGAATACGATAAGCTTCCTGAAAACTGTAGAAATTATATTGAGTTTATTGAAAAAGAACTTGGTGTTCCAGTAACTATGGCTAGTAACGGCCCTGGAAGACACGAGATGATCTTTAGAAAGTAGGAAAGTATGGATAAAGTAAAGAGAGTACTTGCACTTGTAACAGTTGGAGTAATAGTTATTTGTGTGATAGTGACATTAATCTTTGGAATCCTTTATGGAACAACAAACAATCTTTTATACAAAGATATTTGGGTTGCTAGTGCATTTTGTATGTTCTTGATTCCAATATTTATTTGGGTAATGTTCTGGATATACAACTTGCTACGAGGTCGTGGTGTAAAGAAAGAAGAAAAAACAGAAGATTAAAATTATTTATCAAATAAAGAAAAAACAATAGGGTCTCACTTAAAATCGTTCGATCCCTATTGTTTTTTCTTTGTTTACAATTATATTTCTTCTTCTGTTTTTTCTTCTTCCACCACAGGCTCTTGATTACGTTTGATTATCTCGAGTGCCATATTTCTTTTAGCATCTGAGTGGCCGGTAATAATATCATATTCCGTTGCTTTTATCGATTTCATAATGGCCATTGCTTCATCACTAGATTTCTTTGGAATTCTCATCAATTCCCCATCTCTTGTAATAAAGTTAATTGTATAAGTAAGTGTGTGTTTTCTTATATCAAAGCCACGCCTTCCAAGTCTAAATACCCAGATAACATCTCGAAGCGGAATAATAAATGCCCCCGAATTATCTAAATCAATAAAATAGTTTTCTGTAATATAAGTGGCATTTATCTGCAAATAGTTTTCGCTATCAAGCTCCTCTTGCGCCTCATCAATCAATTCACGTCGTTCCTCTGTATTAAGATAGTGGCAAACAACAAAACTGTATGGGTTTTTGTATCTTCTATAATTAATCACAAGTCTTGCCACAGCTATCGCAATCAAAACTAAAATTAATATCAAACAAAAGATATATCTGTATGGATGATAGTTTGCTGAACTAGCAATCAACCCCGTCGAAATAGAAGTGATTCCCTCTTCAGTCCAATTCAAATCCTTCGAAAATTGACTAATCATTTCGTTGAAAGGTCTATTAGGTTTAATTACCTTTGCTTTAAAAGTTAGATTACTAATTTCTTCTTTTACGGCATCATCTGGCAAATTCTTACCCTTGGCTTTTACTAGATTCTGAGGGATAAGTGCAAATGCACACTTGCCATCCTTTAAAGCGTAATAGTAGGAGAACTTTGTGCCCAAACCATTTTTGACATCGTAGCCAGTGTATTTCATCTTTTTGGTTGAGACTTCGACGAAATTGTCACTAGATTTCACATTGAAAATTCCATCCACATCTTTTGGATTAAGAAGACTTCCAAATGGCACAATAAAAAGCAGTGCCACCAACAAAATGATAGCAACTACTGGTAAAATGCATTTGCGTTTGCAAATATTTTTTATGTGATCTAGTATTACAATTCTATCTTCAGTTTCCATTAAAAACCTCTCTCAATGGATATAGTATACACTATTTAGACGGTTGTAAAAACCCCTACGAATTGATAAAATGTTAATGTTAGTTTTAAGGAGAAATAATGGATTACATTGTTAGAGCAGTAGACAAAAATAGGGAAGTGAGAGCGTTTGCAATCACTTCAAAAGAGTTGGTCGAAGAAGCCAGAGAGATTCATAACACTAGTCCAGTTGCCACAGCTGCTTTAGGTAGACTCCTTTCAGCAGGAGCAATGATGGGTCAAATGTTAAAGGGCGACGAAGAACTTTTGACTTTGAAGATGAAGGGCGACGGAAAGATTAATGGTGTGACAGTGATTGCTGACAACTCTGCAAAGGTAAAAGGATTTGTTGGAAATCCTTCCGTTATGCTACCTCCAAACTATGCAGGGAAATTGGATGTGGGCGCAGCTATTGGATATGGTGAACTCACAGTTATTAAAGACATGGGGCTTAAAGAGCCTTATATTTCGAAAGTTCCTTTGGCTACTAGCGAAGTGGCTGAAGATTTAACATATTACTTTGCATCAAGTGAGCAGACTCCTTCGGCGGTGGGTCTTGGAGTTTTGATGTCAAAAGACAATCACGTGAGAGAAGCGGGTGGTTTTATCGTTCAGATGATGCCAGATGCAAAGGAAGAAACTATCGCAAAGATAGAGGAAAACCTTTCAAAAATTACATCCGTTACAGATATTTTGAAGGAAGGAAAAACTCCTGAAGATTTAATCAGAGAAGTAATGGGTGATATTGAGGTTGAATTTACAGATAAGATAGAAGCAAAGTATGAATGTAACTGTAGTAGAGAACGAGTTATGAGAGTACTTGCTACTTTGAATAAAAAAGACTTGGCAGATTTGATTGCAGAAGGAGAGGACATTGAGGTGAACTGCGATTTTTGTAATTCTAAATATGTGTTTAAGACGGATGAGTTGAAGGAGGCTTTAGGATGGGAAGAATAAAGAAGCTTTTAACTTTGATTCTAAGTGTGGCCATAGTACTAGTTATGTCTGTGGGCGTTTTCGCTGCGGAAATAAATAAAGAAGAGAGACGAATTCTTAATGAGTTTAAAAATGAACCATTTGCTTCACACTTGGACAAAAAATATGTGAACCAGTTTGAGAACTTTTTCTCAACGGAATATGTTGACATAGAAAAAGAATCAGCAGATGTCTTTTTGAAGAATTTTTCTAAAGCAATTCTTGCTAGTAAGGATAAAAAAGGAAAAATAAGAATATTTGGTCAGTCTTCGCAATCTATCCAGTATTTCCAAAAGGCAGGAGATGCCATAGGAATGTATTTGGAATACGATAGTAATACAAACGATTACTATGCTGTAGATAAAGATGGATACATAGTAATGGATCCACAGAAGATTGTTAAGGATACAGGGGATAGTTCAAATAGTGGTAATACTAACAATAAGGCTGAGTCTAAATCTTGGAGTTTTTCTATTGAACTTATTTTTGTATTTGTTATCTTCTTATGCTTTTTAGGATTTTTGATAAATGCCAAAAAGTGGGTTAGAAAAATCAGAAAACATAGCGATAAAAACTATGACGACGAAGAAGATGAGATGGAAGTTGCAAACAGAAAGACTAGAAGAGCCAGACTTCAAACTTTTTCGTATAAGAATTTCAAACAGGTTATTAAATACTTCTATGTCCCAATAATAATGGGAGTTGTTATTGTTTTGGCTTTGATGATAGTGTATCGCCCTTATACTAGTTTGTATAACAGTATAAAGGCTGGTTTTATTCAAGAACTATCTATCAATACTTTTTCTGAAGAAATAAAAACTTATGAAGATGCACCCCTAATTAAGGATGCCAAAATATCAGGAGAGAATATAGTTTGGCCAAGATATAGCGATCCTTATGGGACTATTAAGTGTGACAAGATCGGCTTAAATGCTACTATGTTTATGGGTGACTCAGATTATATTCTAAGTGGAAGAGTTAAAGATAAAGTAGAAAATGACTTTGAAGATGAATTTACAAGCTCAATGGGTGATGAATTCAAAGGTGGGGCAGGAACATATCTTGGAAGTTCTATTCCAGGAGATGGAAAAACTATTTTAGTGGGAGCACATGACACTACACATTTTAAAGCACTTGAAAAGGTTCAGGCTGGAATGGTGATGGAAGTAAACACATCATACGCTAGATATAAATACAAAGTAAGAGAAATAAGAATATACTATGCTTATGAAAAAGATGAAGCATATGATTTGAATGCAGACAAAGAAACACTAGTTTTATATACATGTTATCCGTTTGGAAAACTAAAAGGAGATAAAAGTAGGAGAATGTTTGTCTATTTAGATAAAATATTTGGACCTTCTATTGATAAGGAGGCTAAAAAATGATTCCTAAGCAAAGACATAAACATAGAATAAGACAAATGATAATAAACTACATTTTGTCATTTATACTTGCTGTTTCAATTGTAACGTTGATAGTTTCGACTATGGGCAAATTTAGTTTTGCAACTGAGCGAGCAATTGTTCATGCTAGTGAGAAGCAGCAGTATTATTACAGTTTAAAAAATGAGATAGAGCAAAAGGCTATGGATTACGCTGTCCCATTTGGAATTGATCGTAGTTGCATTAAGAATGTATTCGGTCTTAAAGAAGTTAAATTAGATGTAATGAAAGCATTGCATGAAAAAGTTGCAAATCAAAAAGAGATTATTGACATTGGCGAGATTGAGAGACGAATTACGAAAAATGTGGAAAAGAAAGAGGGAAAATTAACAGCTGCTCAAAAGAAGTCCTTGAGTGTTTATATTAAAAAAGTCACAGATATGTATTTGAAAAAAATACATTATCCTACAGAGGACTTTATGGCGACAATAATAAATGAGTCTACTAGCATTGTAATTATTGCAATACCATTATCAGCATTTGTCATGTTACTATGTATTTTCTATTTGATAGTATCCAGACACTATGCTTATCACGGAATTAGATATGTGGCATATGGATTATTGGGTGGCGGAGGATTCTGTGCAATAATGTTTGCCGCAATGATTGCTAGTGGATCGGTATACAATTACAATATGTCTGATTCATATATGAAGAAATTCTACGTGTATTGGATAGGTCATCCAATGCTAATGAGTGTAGTTTGTGGAATAGCTGTATTATTTATAGGATTTGTAAGCATTTTCCTAGTTTACAGGCAAAAATATAGAATTAGATAATATTGTTGTAGACTTTCAGACTTTAGAGTGTTAAAATATAAAAGTAAATTGATTTACGGAGGTAGTGTTATGAGTAAAAGTATAAGAACAAAAGATGTAGATCATTTATTTGAAGCTATTTTAACATTGAAGGATAAAGAAGAGTGTTATACATTCTTTGAGGATGTGTGCACTATTAATGAGTTGCTTTCTATTTCGCAGCGTTTTGAAGTTGCACTAATGCTTAGAGAAGGCAGAACATATTTAGATATCTCAGAGGAGACTGGTGCATCCACGGCCACTATAAGTAGAGTGAATCGTTCTCTTAACTATGGAAATGATGGCTATGATATGGCGCTAAATCGAATGAAAAAGAAATAATTATTTGGCGGTCACGCCAAACTAACATAGAGGAATATAAATGAGTGACAAGACTTTTAAGGCTAACGTAACATTAAATGATATGCAAGAATTAGCAGTGTACCACACAGATGGTCCACTGCTTATTTTAGCGGGTGCAGGCTCTGGAAAGACTAGAGTTTTGACTCATAGAGTAGCATACCTTATAAAAGAGAAGGGTGTTGAGCCATACAATATTATGGCAATCACTTTTACTAACAAAGCAGCAGATGAGATGCGTGAGCGAATCGATAAACTTGTTGGCTTTGGTGCTGACCAAGTTTGGGTTAGCACATTCCATTCAGCGTG
>CAMZGB010000070.1 GCA_947306285.1 uncultured Lachnospira sp. | reverse complement strand
TTGTTTGATTTCGTCTAAGTAATTACTCATTTTGTTTACCTTAATATTCTCTACTTATAAGTTTCTCAACTAGTGTAACTAAAAATTCATTATCTCCTAGTGTCTTAATTCCATCTATTGCTAAATTCGAAAGATCTTTTACTTTTCGTTTAGATTCTTCCAATCCTATCAAAGTGATGTATGTTTCTTTTTCATTTTTCTCATCACTTAAAACAGGCTTGCCAAGTTTTTCTTCATCACCAGTAACATCCAAAATGTCATCTTGAATTTGAAATGCCATTCCAATGTTTTTAGCAATACTTTCAACTTGTAACACTTGTTCCTCTGTTGCCCCACCTAAAATAGCACCTGCCATCATAGAAGCCTCAATCAAAGCTGCAGTTTTTAGATTGTGAATATAGTTGATAGTTTCAATATCTAATTTCTTTCCTTCATTAACTACGTCAACTGTCTGACCACCAACCATTCCATACGCGCCAGCCTTCTTAGCAATAACTGCCATTGCCTTTGCCGCAGACGGATTATCAACTACAGCCTCTGACATAATCTCATATGCCATATTAAGAAGTCCATCGCCAGCTAGAATTCCAATGTCCTCGCCGAACTTTGCGTGAGTAGTTTTCTGGCCTCGTCTAAATTCGTCATCATCCATAGCAGGTAAGTCATCATGCACCAACGAATAAGTGTGAATAAACTCGATTGCTGCCATAAAAGGATAAACTTTCTCATCATCTTCGCCAAAGAGTTTAAATGTCTCAAGCATTAAAATTGGACGAAGTCTTTTTCCACCAGCTTTTACGCTGTAATTCATAGCCTCAAATATAAGACTCTGCTTACCAAACTCGTCTGGACAATATCCATATATGATTTTTTCTACAGCATCTTTTTCATCAGAAAAGACTGCGTCGAAATTATTCATCATCAGACTCCTCTTCCAATACTTCGATTTGTTTCTCAATCTTGTCAATCTGTTCGTTGCTATCTTTTACAATCTCGATGCCTTTTTTGTACATCTCAAAAGACTCATCCAAAGACACATCCTCGTCTTGCATTTTCTCTAGCAACTCATCTAACTCTTTAAAATTATCTTCAATATTATTCTTTGCCATAAATCTCACCATCCTGTTTTCCAGATACTTTCGCATCTATTTTTCCATCTTTGATGATTAAAGAAATATCATCTCCCACATCCACATCTTTTGTGGAAACTATAGGTCCATCAGCTCCACTCACATAAGCAAAACCTCTGCTAATCTTCTCAAGTGGCGATAAACCTTCTAACTTTTCAATAAACAACTGTAATGTGTGTTTTCTTTTTAGGAACTTATCGTCAAAGTATTTTTTCAATCTATCTTTATAGTCCGGAACTAATCTCTTAGCTTCAGCAAATCTATCATCAAAACTGTACGACAACTTGTCTCTGTACTCAGAAATCAATTGTTTATACGTTGTAAGTTTAGCCATAGGACTATGCTTTTCAATTTTTGACTCGTAAACTTCAGTCTTATTCTTATATAATTCAAGTTTTCCATCGATTTCACTTCGAATTGCCATCTTGTATCTCTCAAGATCGTTTTCAAATTCATCGATTCTGAAAACTGCTAACTCCGCTGCCGCCGAAGGCGTTGGAGCTCTTAAGTCTGCAACAAAATCTGAAATCGAAAAATCAGTTTCATGACCAACTGCTGAAATGATTGGCGTCTGACAATCAAATATTGCTTGAGCTACAATCTCCTCATTGAAACACCACAAGTCTTCCAGTGATCCTCCGCCTCGTCCGACAATAATTACATCCAAATCTTGCTCATCTAAATACTTGATGCTGTTGACGATTGACTGTGCAGCCATTTCTCCTTGGACCATAGTTGGCTTCAAATATATTTGTACATAAGGATTTCTTCTACTTGATACATTTATAATGTCATTTATAACTGCGCCTGTCTTTGACGTAGCAACACCAATTTTTAGCGAATACTTTGGTATCGGCTTTTTATACATCTCAGAGAAAAGTCCACGCTCCTCTAACTCAGCTTTTAACTTCTCATACTTTTTGTATAAATCACCAAGTCCAGCTGGCTCAATCTCATGTGCGTAAAGTTGGTATTTACTCTGCGCCTCATAAACTCCCACATGACCTTTTATAACGATTTGTTGGCCTGTTTCAATTTTAAACTTCAAACTAGCCGCTTGATTTCTGAACATCACGCAATCAATCACATCTGTATTCTCTTTTATAGAAAAATAAATATGTCCGCTTGAATGATATGTACATCTTCCAACCTCACCTTGAACTGTAAGGTTTGAAAGAAATGGATCATTCTCTAGGGAGTTCTTTATATAACTATTTAATTGTTTAACTGAATAAACAGATTGTTCCATTTTTACTCCGATACAAAATTGGATAAAATACCGTTAATGAACTTCGGCGAAGCATCCGATGAATACTTTTTAGATAGTTCGACAGCCTCGTTCACAGCCACTCTATCTGGAATGTCTTCATCCATTTTGATTTCATAATATGCCAAACGCAAAATGGCCTTATCAACTTTGTCCATACGATCCACTTTCCATTTGTTTGAAACCGACTCAATTTCTTTATCAATTTCATCTTTATGAGCCAGAATGTCGTTAGACTTATCAGTAATATATTTTATTTCTTCATCCGTGAATTCGTCCTTGCCGTCAAAATATAATGAAAACTGAGTATTCAATTCTTCACTATCGTGAAAATCATCTAAGTATATTAGTTTTAAAATATTTTCACGAATCTCGCTTCGTTTCATCATTCCTCCATTTTATGCATTATTTATGCATAAACTAAGTATAATTGTATTTTTATTAGTCTCAAAAAATGCAAGAAAGGGTGTCTGTTAAAGACACCCTTATTACTTCTTATTCTCCTACGCTAGCAATATTAACATCAACGTTAACTACGTCTAAGCATGTCATATTTTCAACGTTCTGTTTTACTTTGTCTTGAACTTTCTTTGAAATATTTATTATATTCTCGTTCATCTTAATAACTAGTTTTAAACTTATACTTACTTGGTTTTCATTAACCTCTACATGAACACTTTTTGCAAGCTTTTTCATGCTAGTCTTTGTAACCATATCAGGAGTGATTCCGCCTGCCATAGCGAAAACACCATCTACTTCTAAAGCTGCTATAGCTGATATCACACCCAAAACACTTTCTGTAACATATACAGCACCTAATTCAGGTACATCAGATATAACATGTGAATTCTTTACGTCCATATTTACAACCTCCTAGGGTTTGATTTTTCCAACAAATATTATATCAAAATGGGCCTGTTTTTACAATCTTATTAAATTGAATGTATAGATAATTTGTGATATACTTTTAGTCAATGTAAACAAGGAGTTAACAATGAAAATTACAAAAAATAAAGTAATTTCAATATTCATAATAATCGCAGTAATTGTTACTTTTTTCCCATACGAAAATAGTATCAAAAGTTCTGAGACTATTAATAATATAAAGACTATTAAGTTAAGTAAAAATAGTGTAAATCTAACTACTGGCAAGAAAACTGTAATTTCGGCTAAGGTTTCTTACACAAACGATAACGAAGACTTAGAAAAGTATAATTGGACAACTGACGATAAAAACATTGCAACTATAGACAAAAATGGAATTATTACCGCTGTTGCAAACGGTACAACATATATTCTTTGTTCGTCGAAGTCAAATAAAGTTGTTGTTAGATGTAAAGTTGTCGTAAGAAATCCTTACAATAAAGTTAGCAGTATTTCTTTCCCACAAAAGTCAATTAGATTAAATATTGAAGATAAACGTAAGCTCGAGCCTGCTATTAAAATTACTGGCAACAAGACATATACTACCGAACCTATTGAATGGAGCAGCTCAAACAATAAAGTTGCTAAGGTAAGTAGTAAGGGTGTTGTTAAGGGTAAAACTAATGGTACTGCTTATATTACAATTAAATCTAAATTTTCAGGAAAGAAAGCGACAGTTAAATTAACTGTTACACCTACAAAATATATTGCATTTACTTTCGATGATGGACCTGGTGTCTATACTAAAAAACTTGTTAATGCATTGAAGAAATATGACTCCAAGGCAACATTCTTTGCTTTGGGACGAAGTGTCGCTAAACACAAAAGCGCTTTAGCATATGCTCATGCAAATGGAATGGAAATAGGTACTCATACTTATTCTCATAAGAATTTAAAGAAATGCTCAAAATCTACAATCAAGAAAGAAATCAAAGATGGTAAAAAGATTATCAAAGATACAATAGGTGTTTACCCAACACTTCTACGACCACCATACGGTAACTATAACAAAACAGTTTCGAAGAACGCTGGTGTTCCTATGATTTACTGGTCAGTAGACACACTCGATTGGAAACATAAGAAAACTAAATATGTTGATAAGAGTATTATGAGACAGTCAAAAGGTTGGGATATTGTACTACTACATGACATTCATAAAACTTCCGTAAACGGATTCATCAAAGCTCTTCCTAAATTAAAGAAGAAGAATTATGAGCTCGTAACTGTTTCTGAACTATATCAAATTTACGGAAAGAAAATGAAACCTGGAGTTATGTACTATGGCCCAATGATTAAAAGAAAATAAACTAAAAGCTGAAGAATAATCTTCAGCTTTTTTATTTATGATATGGTTCGTTGTTTATTATTCTAAATGACCTATAAATTTGTTCTAAAAGTATTACTCGCATTAACTGATGTGGGAAAGTCATCTTCGAAAAACTTAGTTTCATATCAGCCTTATCTAAAACAGATTTGTGTAGTCCAAGCGATCCACCTATTATAAAAGTCAAATCACTAACTCCACTCACCCTATAGTTTTCAATTTCTTTTGCTAATTCTATTGAGTCGAACTGCTTTCCTTCAATTGCAAGTGCAATCACTTTAGATGAATTCGATATCTTTTCAATTATTCTCTTTCCTTCTGTTTCTTTAATAATATCTTCTTCATTGCTTGAAGCATTCTCTTTTGTCTTCTCGTCCTTCACTTCAATTATGTTTAAATTGCAATATTTTGAAAGTCGTTTTGAATACTCTTCAATAGCATCCACAAAAAACTTTTCTTTTATTTTTCCAACTGAAATAATTGTAATTTTCATATTTTAACCTCAGGAAGAATTATATCATATAATATTTGTATTTGCTTGTTAGATAATGTTTATTATTATATAATGATTTCTAGATTATAGATTCGGAGGATAATTATGGATAATCTTAATGAAAACAAAGATATCTTTGAAGAAGGTTCAATAGATGAAGTTGAAACAAAATCTTTAGATAGTGAAAAAATACTAGATGAGTCAGAAAAATATGAAGAAGATAGTTTCTTCGGCGGTGGCGACAAAACATATGTAAAAAAAGCTGATAAATATGAAGATGTTAGATCTTCTGCTTTCACTATGTTGATTGT
>CAMZGB010000069.1 GCA_947306285.1 uncultured Lachnospira sp. | reverse complement strand
ACACTTCCATCTAAAACACCAAGGGCATCTTTTACACATTTCTCCCAAGGTTGCATTCCAAACTCTCTAATACCACAACCGTAAACGGCCGCTATATCACACTTTGTAACTATTGGGTAAAGAAGAGTCATGTTATCAGAGTAACCTTGGAACCATTTTGGATTATTCTTTAATGCTTCCCAATCAACATACTCAAGCATCTCGAATAAGAAGTCTCCACCGCCAGCAGAAACAATCGCACTCACTTTATCATTCTTTAAAAACGCATTGAACTCATCAGCGCGCTGTTTACCACTTGCACTGACACCTCTCTCATCCGCTTTAAACACACTCTCCGAAAATGCCACTTCATATCCAGCATTTCTCAAATTAAGTGCCGCATTCTTTGTGCGCTTGATCTTAATATCTTCTGTCACTCCACCTGATGGAGCAGAAACTCCAATAATGTCACCTTTTTCTATATGCTTTGGAAATATCATACTTTTGCTTCCTTCCCTAGCTCTACCGAGTAGATAATCATATCTTTAACTTCTTCGCCTGTAATCTTCTCAACTGCTTTTTTGTAAACTTTCAACTGATTGTCATATTCTTTAACTAGTTCCTTTGGATCGTCCACCTTATCTGTTTTGTAGTCCACGACTACATACTGGCCGTCTTCAACAAACAACGCATCAATGATACCTTGAACAATCATAGTCTCTTTAGTCTCGATACCTTGAACTTCCTTGATGAAATCGCCATCAACTTGCATTAAGAACTTGCGTTCACGGTATAACTCATTTCGATCAAATGCAGCTTTCATGCGTTTAAAAATGTTGCTATTAGTAAAGTCAGTAATCATTTTGTTTTGAACTTGCTCTCTTTCTTTTTCAGTTAACTTGTTGTCCTTAACTAAGCCATCTAAGAAATCATTAATAGCCTTGTCATCAGAAAAGTTTAATGTATAATCAAGCAATTCAAATATCTTGTGATAAGCATTTCCGCGCTCTGCCCCAGTGAGTTCACCATCACTATATTGCTCAACAAAGTTCGGCTTGCCCTTTGTACTTCTATTTGGAATAAAGTACTGGGCATCCTCATCTACAAACTCGCGATTAAGTCTTCTCTTAATCTCAGTAACACTCATCTTTGAGCGAAGTTTCAATTCATCTTCATATGGGTATTCAAAATCGAAATTTTTATTAATTGTTTCAACAATCTTTTTATCTGCTATATCATTTGGTTCTTTTTTGCCGGTCTCTTTTTCAATGGATATATCATAAGCATCCAGGTTTGGAATAAAATAGAATCTTATATCATCCAAATCGTACTCATCAATCTCATCGTCGTACGAATAGCCCTTCTTTGGCAACTCATCATATCCTTTTTCTTTTATTAGTTTGCCTAAAACTGGCGCAATCATTTGATGATAATTGCTAGCATCTAAGATGTTGTCGACGAATAATTCGTTATCCGCCGGTTTGAATTTTTCCATTGCCTTGTCATTTATCTCGCCTTTATAAGAAGAAATAATAATCAATTTCTCCTTAGCTCTAGTCATGGCAACATATAGAAGTCTCAATTCCTCAGCCTTTTGCTCAACCGCTTCATTGTTTCTGATAAAGCGATCAACCAAAGTCTTTGTACGAGTCTTCTCCTCTGTGTTGTATGCATATGTTGCAATGTTGCCCTGTTTATCTACGAAGTAATCCTTCTTGTCCGAATGCTTTGAATAATTTGCATTTGCCAAGAATACAACAGGATACTCTAAACCTTTACTCTTGTGAATGCTGACAATTCTAACCACGTTATCTTCTTCGCCCACTTCCACGGCTTCACCCATGTCTTGTTCGTTTTCGATATTCTTATCAATGTATCTGATGAAATTGAACAATCCACGGTATGCAGTTTCCTCGTATGAATACGCAATTTCTTTGAGCATATCAACATTCATCTTTCTTCTCGCACCAATTGGGAGCGCCTTAATATAATGCTCAAAGTATGTCTTTCCTAAAATGTACTCAATCAATTCATAAACTGACAAATATTTTGACTTCTCTCTGAAATCTTCAAGCTCAGATAGGAAGTATTCAATCTTGTCCTTGAGTTTAGAATCGCTGCCTTTCTCTATGTACTTTTGAAGTGCCTCGTAATAATAAGCATCTTTATCAATTATTCTAATGCTCGATAATTCTTCTTGATTGAAATTAAATAAAGCACTTGTCATAACTCCAACTAATGGAATATCCCAAATTGGGTTATCGATAATGCGAAGCAAATCTAAAATGGTCTTAATCTCTGTCGCCTCATAGAAGCCATATTTTTTCTCACCAAAAACAGGGATTCCGTAATCCTCTAACACTTTGATATATGTATCAACAACTGTGGCTGGAGCCTTTGTAAGAATAACAATATCCTTGTAAGTTAAAGATCTCTCTTTCTCATCTTTGTTTGTGATCTTCAAGCCATCATCAGCCATCAATTCTTTAATTCTCTTAGCTATAAACTCAGCTTCACACTCATGTCTAGACTTTTCTTCTGATGATACACAAACATATTCTGTTCTGTTGTCATTAATGCCACTGTTTACATCTAAATCGTATGTCTTCTTAGCACCGTAAACTAATTCAGCTTCATCTTTATAATTGATTCCGCCTACTGGCTCTTTCATTATCTCTCTAAATATTTCATTTGTAGATTTTATAATCTCTGGTCTACTTCTAAAATTATAATCCAAATTAATCTTAACTTCATTTGAGTCCATCTTTTCCGAGAACGTATCATATTTTGCTAGGAAGATATCGGGCTCAGCTGATCTAAAGCGATAGATACTCTGCTTAACATCACCAACCATAAATAGATTGTATTTATCTTCTTTAGATAAACTTGTTAGCATGTACTCTTGGATTTCGTTACTATCCTGGTACTCATCTATCAAAATCTCATAGAACTGCTCTGACATTTCCTTTGCAATTTCACTTGGACTAATGTTTCCTTTTTCATCCACGTCACAAATGATTTCCAAAGCAAAATGTGCGATATCATTAAAGCTATATGCTGATGCATATCGTTTATCTCTGTTGGTCTTCTCGATAACTTTTGTCGCAATATCAATTAAAACATTTGCGAGTTTTTGGCTCTTGTTGACATCGTCAAAGGCTTCTTGAAGTGTTGGGAAATATGTATAATTGCCCTTATTCTTTCCGCCATTAAAATGCTCAGCATATGATTTAATCAATTTGTGTGCTTCCACAGCCACTTCTCTTCCTTCAAATTTCGACTGTGTAATCTTCTTTGATTCAAATTTTAGTATTGCATCTCTATATTCGTCGAACGTGTTAGCTGCTCTTAAATCTTTCAATGTAATGTAATCCGGCTCCATAGCTTCAACAAATTTTTCAGTGGCGCCTTCTTCGGCAAAGTGCCATCCTTCTTCTAACATTGAATCAAAATCTTTGTAACTTTCAAAGTCGTCCATTACATTGCGGACTAGCACACTCTTTTTAAACTGCTCTAAATCTTCATATGTATTTAAATCTTTTGCCTTCTTAAGCCAGAGTTTAGGGAAGGCTTGATTGTTTGCTTTATCAATAATGCTTTTGATATCTTCGCTAATATCTGCAGTTGGTTTACCTTCTGCCAACATTTCTATAGCATCTAAGAATTCTTCATCTTCAGAGTTATAGTATTCTTCAAGCACTTCATCTATGCAGTCCTCAATCAACATATCATTCTCTTCTTGCTCCATAACTCTAAAGTTTGGATCTATGTCTAATTCTTCAAAGTGCTCTGACACAACCCTATTGGCAAAACTATCGATTGTAGAAATGTTTGCAGTATGAATAAGAGACATCTGCCTTCTGATATTCTCATCTTTAGGATTTCTCATGTATAGTTCATAAAGACTGTCTCTGATTTTTTCTTTCATTTGGGCTGCAGCTGATCTAGTAAATGTCACAATCAAGAACTTATCGATGTCGACTGGGTTTTCCTTATCAGTAATCATCTTAATAATGCGCTCGACTAATACAGTGGTCTTTCCAGAGCCAGCTCCGGCAGCCACTAAAATACTTTTGTCCCTAGTATTAATCACATTATTCTGTTCTTCTGTCCAATCAATGTTTGACATTAACTATTCCTCTTCACCGTATAATATTTCTAAAGCTTGATTCTTTCTCATAGATTCCATTTCTTTTGGATCTTTGAACTGTAAGTCCTGTCTACAAATTCCCTTGAAACTACAATACTCACATTCACTCTTATATGGGTCAACAGATATTTCACCACTGTCAATCTGTTCTCTTACGTTATCAATCTTCTCACCCACGTAACCTAAAAGGTCTCTATATTGCTCTGAATTGAATGCATAATCATTTTTAGAATTACTGTCTTTCTTGATAATTTCTGTTACGTTGTTTTCTTGGTCAAACGCATCTAAGCAATCTTCGTTAACAAGACCTTCCATAACATAAGTACTCTTTCTCTTTTCCTTTGATGCGGTCTCATCCTTAGTCTCTCCCACCTTCACAACTTTATCCACACATGGATTTGTAACGTAGAAATAGAACGCTCCAGCTGGAATGATGTTTTTATTTGGATGCTCTTTCTGTGCACCCTCAATTGCATCTTTCAAATACACAAAAACTTGGATTTTCTTTCCTGTCATAAGCTCGTTGTATTTGAAGCTAGCGCCTCCAGTTTTGTAATCTATAACTTTCAAATAAACATCATCGCCATCAATATATTTATCTACTCTGTCAACTTTACCTCCAGAGCCCATATCCTCTATGCCGGCAATCTCAAACTTTCCTCTATCCAAATGCTCAACTAAAGCATCCACACTCTCTTGGGCCATCTTACCAAGTTGGTGCTTAGTGAATTCACTTGCTGGGTCTACTCTAAAGTATTCGCCCAAACGCTCACTACTCAACACATCTTCAATACACTTATCCAAAACATTATCTAACTCTTCTTTGTTGTTTACGCTTAAATCAATTTTTTCATCTCTAACTTTCTTAAAGAAGTTTTCTAAGATTGCATGCTCAATATTACCCTTTTCCATATGATCAAATTCATATACTTCTCTATCATAGAGATTCAATCCATAAGTTAAGAATTGTTTATAAGGGCAGCCGACAAATGTCTGGATTCTTGTAACTTTGGCGTTCTCTTTATATAGGTCTTTTGCTGTATCTTTTGAAAGTGTTGCATCTTTATACTCAAAGAATGTACCCTTTCTTATAAGTGAAACGGCATCCTTTGTATTTTCATCTTTCTTTAGAATATCTTGTATTGCGTTATATATCTTTATCTCATCATCAGTCTGCTCTGCATTTCTGCGCTTAAGTCCACTCTCTGCCATATAGTCAAGAGCAACATTCTTATTGAAAATATTTTCAGCATTATAATTTTGTACCAAATCTCTTTTGACAGGAGTCTCCGTCAAAATATTCTCTAAACTATCCACAAAGTAAGATTTCTTTATTGGATTTGAATCTTTGTCTTGCATACTGAAAGAAACAACAAGTTTTTCTGTTGGCTTATTGATAATTGTGTATAGATAGAACATCTGCTTGAAGACATTGTCCTTAGTAGTTGGTGCAAGTTCTACACCCGC
>CAMZGB010000068.1 GCA_947306285.1 uncultured Lachnospira sp. | reverse complement strand
TGTCAGGTACATACTTTAACATCGTTCCTTACGGCGTAAACGACGAAGGATTTATTGACTACGACGAAGTTCTAAAGATAGCAAAAGAGTGCCAGCCAAAATTGATTGTAGCAGGTGCTAGTGCTTATCCTAGAAAGATAGATTTCAAGAAGTTTAGAGAGATTGCAGATGAAGTAGGAGCATTCCTAATGGTAGATATGGCTCATATTGCCGGTCTTGTAGCTGGTGGTGCACACGAAAGCCCAATCCCATATGCTCATGTTACTACAACAACTACTCATAAGACATTAAGAGGACCACGTGGTGGACTTATTCTTTCAAGTGAAGAGTTCGCTCTAGAGCACAAGCTAAACAAAGCTGTGTTCCCTGGAATTCAAGGTGGACCACTTATGCATGTGATTGCTTCGAAGGCAGTATGTTTTAAGGAAGCATTATCAGATGACTTTAAGACTTATGCAGAAACTGTTGCAGCAAACGCACAGGCTCTTGCAAAAGGATTAATTGATAGAGGATTTGATTTAGTATCAGGCGGTACAGATAACCACTTAATGCTAGTTGACCTTAGAAGCAAGGGAATTACAGGTAAGGAATTTGAGATTGCGCTAGATAAGGCAAACATTACATGTAACAAAAACGCAATTCCAAACGATCCTGAAAAGCCAGGAACAACATCAGGTGTAAGAATTGGTACTCCATCAGTTACAACTAGAGGACTTCAACCAGAAGATATGGATGTAATTGCTGAGTGTATGGATCTTATCGCAAGTGATGCTGAAGCAAACACAGATAAGGTTAAAGCCATGGTTAAAGAATTGACAGACAAATATCCAATTTATAAATAATAAAAAAATGGCCGACATAATGTCGGCCATTTTTTATTGTTTTTTTATTTATAAAAATCAACTATATTATCAATTTTTGAACTCATGTTTTCGAATAGTGCATCTACCAATGTGATAGCAACCATACTTTCAACAACTACACATGCTCTTGGAACAATTACTGGATCATGTCTACCATTTATTTCTATAGTGACATCATTTCCATATTTATCAGTAGTTGTCTGTTCTTGAGCGATAGATGGGGTTGGTTTTACGGCTGCAGTAATTTTGATTTGTTCTCCATTACTAATTCCACCCAATAATCCACCAGCACCTTCTTGATTGTTTTTGCTTCCCGTAGAAGAAGAGGCATCAAATCCAGAACCAATCTCAACACCTTTTATTGAACCAATACTCATAACAACTTTTGCAAAACTTGCATCTAACTTATCAAATACTGGTTCGCCTAACCCAGCAGGACATCCATCAACTATACATTCAATAGTTCCTCCAACTGAATCTTTTTCTTCACGTTTTTCATTTATTAATTCAATTGCTCTTTCAGCATATTCTTCGTTTGGCATATTTACTATATTAGAAACTGAAAAATCAACTTCACCTTCTGGGATGACAACTGAGCCAATTGATTTTGTGAAAGCATTTACACTGATACCTAGTTGAGCCAATATCTTTGACGCAACCGCTCCAGCACAAACTCTTGCTACAGTTTCTCTACCTGAAGAACGTCCGCCACCTCTATGGTCTCTAAAACCATACTTTGCATCGTAAGTGAAATCGGCATGTCCAGGTCTATATACATCTTTTAACTCATCATAAGCATTAGAGTTGTGGTCTTCATTTTTAATAATCATAGAAATAGGAGTGCCAGTGGTTTTGCCTTCGAAAACACCTGATAAGATTTCAACCTCATCAGACTCGTTTCTTTGAGTTGTAACTTCTGATTGACCAGGCTTTCTGCGGTTTAAGAAAGGCTGAATATCACTTTCAGACAATTCAAGACCGGCAGGGCAACCATCGATTACCACACCTAAAGCTTTTCCGTGCGATTCACCCCATGTTGTTATTTTGAATATTTTTCCAAATGTTGAACCAGCCATAATGACCTCCTTCGTTGCAGACAATTATATCAGTATAGAAAACTAATATCAAATAATTAAAAAAATATGAGTTCTAATTTTGTTTTAATGTTTCTAATGTATTATAATAATGTAAGACAAATTAAAACTAATGAACGGAGGAGAGAAACATGAAAAAAATAATAGTTAGCTTATTGGTTGTGGTAATGATTATTACTGGAATGTCATTTACACCACAAAAAGTTGAGGCGAAAAAGTCTTGGTGGAGTGGAGCTTATCAAAAGAAGAATAGTATTCAGGTTAAATGGGACAAATACAAAAAAGCAACAAAATATGAAATCTATAGGGCAAGCTCAAAGAAGTACGATACTCTACTTAAAAAGAGCAAATTTAAAAAAATAAAGACTATAAGAAATAGAAATACTAAAAAATATACTGATAAAAAAATCAAATTTAATAGTTACTATGCTTACTATGTGAAAGTGTATAAAGGCAAAAAAGTATATGCGGATTCATACTATAAAAATTCTCAAGATTTTGTTTGTAAAGGTCTTTCGGCGCCTGAATTATCTATTAGTACTAATGAAGATCATTTTACCAATAACAAGTATGAGATACATTTTGATATTTATAATACTTATAGAGGCGCAACTTTTTCTAAAAATTTTGAATTCTATAGAAAACAAAAAGGTGATAGCAAATTTAAGAAGATATCTTTGAAGAAAGTTAATAGTTATGAATATTATGATGAAAATTTAACTAAAGGACGAAATTATTTGTATAAAGTAAGATGTTACACTAAGAAAAAGAATAAGAAAAAACAGTATTCAATGTTTTCAGATGTAAAGGAAGTGTATGCAGGAAATTATTATGGTCAATATAATGTGAAAACAATTAATCCTGCATCTGGCGAATATAATACAAATTACTTAGAAACAGTTATTGAAGTGAATAGTTTGAGTGTACTTAATGGAAAAACAATTCTTAAAGGCGATGGAGGAAATGCATCCTATCAAGTAAATACTGGTGAAAATGGCAAAAATGAAAAATGGCATTACTATTATGCTAAAGTTATAGGATATAGTTATGACAATAATAATTATCAATCACTTCCTAAACAAGGAATTGATTTAAATGGTAAAAGGACTTATTTGAAAATTTCTTTACGAACTAGAAGTGATTGGGGTAAAGAAGACGACGATTATATGAATGAAAGAATCATTTATGGTGGAAATAATTGCGAGTATGTTGATTCTTATTTGGATTTGTCAAACTATGTAACCTATTATGGACCGGGTGAGCCATATTCAAATTGTAGTTTCAATCTTAAAACTGGAAAAGTTATGATACATAGCTAAAACTTGTATATTATTCAAATCAAGAGTGGGATTAACATAAGCAAAAAATAATGTTATAATCATTGCTATGTTTAAGATATTGAATAAAGATGGCAATGCCAAAAGAGGAGAATTTCATACAGTACACGGAGTGATTCAAACTCCAGTGTTTATGAACGTAGGAACAGCCGCCGCTATTAAGGGGGCTGTTTCTTCTGTCGATTTAAAGGAAATTGGATGCCAGGTTGAATTGTCTAACACGTACCATCTTCACGTTAGACCCGGAGATGATGTGGTTAAAGAACTAGGAGGCCTTCACAAGTTTATGAACTGGGATAGACCAATTCTTACTGATTCTGGCGGATTTCAAGTTTTCTCTTTAGCGGAGCTAAGGAATATAAAAGAAGAGGGTGTCCATTTTCATTCACACGTAGATGGACGAAAGATTTTCATCGGACCAGAGGAGAGTATGCAGATTCAATCTAATCTTGCATCAACTATTGCCATGGCCTTCGACGAATGCCCATCTAGCGTGGCAGAAAAGAGTTACATTCGCGAGTCAGTAAATAGAACAACTAGATGGCTCGAGAGATGTAAAAAAGAAATGACTAGACTAAACTCTTTGGATGATACAATCAATAAAGAACAAGTACTTTTTGGTATCAACCAAGGTGGAGTTTATGATGATATAAGAATTGAACACGCCAAGCAGATTGCGGATTTGGACTTACCAGGTTATGCGATTGGTGGATTAGCTGTTGGTGAGACTCATGAGGAGATGTATAGAATTATCGAGGCTGTAGAGCCGCATCTTCCAAGTGATAGACCTATTTATTTGATGGGCGTTGGAACTCCTGCAAATATATTAGAAGCTGTAGAGCGAGGAGTTGATTTCTTCGACTGCGTATATCCTTCAAGAAATGGTCGTCATGCACATGTTTATACAAATCACGGCAAGATGAATCTTTTAAATGAGAAGTTTAAACTTGATGATAGACCAATTGAGGAGGGCTGCCAGTGTCCGGCTTGTAGAGACTATTCTAGAGCATATATTAGGCATTTAATTAAGGCTAAAGAGATGCTTGGAATGAGACTTTGTGTGCTTCATAATTTATATTTCTACAATAAAATGATGGAAGAAATCAGGGATGCAATAGCAAATAATACATTTCAAGAGTATAAAAAGAAAAAGTTAGCAGGATTCGAGGCAAACGGAGAAGATTAGAAAGTCCTTGAAAATATCAGGCAAATACTTTATTATATTAATAATTAATTTTAGAAAAACCTAGGAGGATTTTACATATGTTTATAGCAGCAAAAGGCGCTTTAGGTGGAAATATGTGGATGATCATTTTGTACGTCGTCGTCATTGTCGGAGCAATGTACTTTTTGTTAATCAGACCTCAGAAGAAGAACGAAAAGAAACAAAAAGACTTACTCGGTAATATTGAAGTTGGCGATAGCGTGCTTACTTCGAGTGGATTCTACGGAATGATTATTGACGTTCAGGATGACACAGTAATCGTAGAATTTGGTGGTAACAAGAACTGCCGAATCCCAATGCAGAAAACAGCTATCGTAGATGTAGAAAAACCAACCGAAGAATAAGTCAAAAACGTTTCAAATTCGCAGCTATCAGATGAGATCTGATGGCTGCTTTTTTCATATAAAAAGGCAAATCTAGTCATTGAAATTGACCTTATTTATGGTATAATTTTAAAGATAATGCGTAACTTTTTATAAAGAAGAAACGCGTAAAGAAAGAAGGATATTATGAACTTTAATATTGCAACTATTCCGGGCGATGGAATAGGTCCAGAAATCATAAAAGAAGCCACTAAAGTGCTAGATAAAGTGGGCGATAAGTTCGGCCATACTTTTAACTACACTGAAGTTGATATGGGTGGCGTTTCTATAGATAAACATGGTGTGCCTTTGACTGATGAGGCTCTAGCTACAGCTAAGGAAAATGATGCAGTTTTGCTAGGAGCAGTTGGTGGAATTGTCGGTAAGGACAGTTGGTATGATTTAGCTCCAAACCTTAGACCTGAGGCTGGATTACTAGCTATTAGAAAAGGTTTAGGACTATTTGCAAACCTTCGTCCGGCATACCTCTACAAAGAACTTAAAGGCGCATGTCCTCTA
The DNA here is from genome assembly GCA_947306285.1 of uncultured Lachnospira sp. Classification (GTDB taxonomy): domain Bacteria; phylum Bacillota; class Clostridia; order Lachnospirales; family Lachnospiraceae; genus Eubacterium_G. The sequence continues at coordinate 201 of CAMZGB010000068.1, read as the reverse complement.
AAGGAATCAGTAGCTGATAAGGGCTTTGATATGATTATCGTTCGTGAGTTAACTGGTGGTTTGTACTTCGGCGAACGCGAGACTAAAGAAGTCGATGGCGTTATGACAGCTAAGGACACACTAGTCTACAACGAAAATGAGATTAAACGAATTGCAATTAAGGCTTTCGAGATTGCAATGAAGAGAAATAAAAAAGTGATT
>CAMZGB010000067.1 GCA_947306285.1 uncultured Lachnospira sp. | reverse complement strand
ATGTTGGTAAGCAGACTTACATCATATATGACGACCAAGTTCTTAGTGCACCAAACGTAAAAGAAGCTATCACAGGTGGTGAAGCTCAGATTGATGGTCAGAAAGACTTAGAAGAAGCAGAGCAGTTGGCTTCAAATATCCGTATCGGTTCACTTAACCTAGAGTTAGACGAAATCAGCCATAAGGTTGAGAGTGCTCAGTTAGGTAACGATGCTTTGTCTAAGAGTTTGTTAGCTGGTTTGATTGGTATGATTATTATCTTTATCTTCATGCTAATCGTTTATAGAATTCCAGGTATTGCAGCATGTCTAGCACTTGTTGCTTACGTAGAGATGATTCTACTAGCTCTAAATGGATTTGATTTAACACTAACACTTCCAGGTATCGCCGGTATCATTTTGAATATTGGTATGGCCGTGGATGCGAACGTTATCATATATGCTCGAATACGAGAAGAAATTGCGGCTGGTAAGACAGTTAAGACTGCTATCAAGACAGGTTTTAAGGCTGCTACATCAGCTATTGTCGATGGTAACATCACAACACTTATCGCAGCATTAGTTCTTCTTTGGAGAGGTTCAGGAACTGTTCAAGGTTTCGCACAGACACTTGCAATTGGTATCATTATCCAGTTGTTCGAGGCTCTAGTAATCTCAAGAGGATTCGTATGGATGCTTTACTACATGGGATTTGAGAAGATTAAATTCTATGGTAAAGAAAAGGTTAGAAAAGTATTCCAGTTTGTTCAGAAGAAAGCAATCTTCTTTGCAATCTCAATCGTTTGTATTTTGATTGGTGTTGGTGCAATGGTTGCTAACGGAGCTGCTGGTTCAGTATTTAACCTTGGTATCGAGTTCAAGGGTGGTAGCTCAATTAGCGTAGAGTTCGAGAAAGAATACTCAATTGATTACTTCAATGACCACATTAAGAAAGATCTTGAGAAAGAAGTAGGATTAAAAGAGGTTCAAGGACAGAGAGATACTGCTAACAAGAAACTTTATTCAATCAAGACAGAGAGACTTGAAGGAAAGAAGTTTGATCAATTCAAGAAATTATTAATTGATAAATACAAAGCATATGACCCATCTAAGAAGGGACATGAAGGAAACTTTGCTAACGAGATGATTTCCGGATCTGTAAGTAAGCAGATGAGAGAGGATGCCGTAATTGCTACAGTAATCGCTATCATATGTATGTTGATTTACATTTGGATTAGATTTAGAAATGTACAGTTTGCGTTTGCTGCTGTTACAGCCTTAGTTCACGACGTGGCCATAGTAGTTGGATTCTACGCACTTGCAAGAGTAACATTAGGAACAACATTTATCGCTTGTCTACTTACAATTGTAGGTTACTCAATCAACGCAACTATCGTCATATTCGACCGTATCCGTGAGAATATGAGGAATCGTAGGAGAGGTGATAAGGTAATAGATCTTGTAAATACATCTATCACACAGACACTTACAAGAAGTATTTACACAACATTCACAACATTTATCATGATCTTCATGATTTACATTATGGGTGTTACATCTATTCAAGAATTCACATTACCACTTATGGTTGGCTTGATTGCAGGTGCATTCTCATCAGTATTTATCACAGGTTCATTGTGGTACATTTTTAAGGGTAGATCTTACGATAAAGCCTTAAGATAATTTCAAGCGGTATCACAGAGGTGGTACCGCTTTTATACTTTTATAGATAAATTGATATGGTTGAAAAATGGATTCTTCAAACTAAGAAAGCCGAGTTTGATGAAATAGCAAAGAAATTTAATATTAATCCAGTTGTTGCCAGAGTTATAAGAAACAGAGATGTTGAGGGTGATGAAGCAATCGAAGAGTATTTGAATACTGATATCAAAACTCTTTCGTCTCCATGGAAGTTTAAAGATATGGACAAGGCGGTTGACATCCTCAAAATCAAAATTGCTGGAAAGAATAAGATTCGAATCATTAGTGATTACGATGTGGATGGAATTTGCTCTGGATATATTCTTAACAAGGCATTATCGAACCTTGGTGCTGACGTGGATATTGTAGTTCCTCACAGAGTGAACGATGGCTATGGTATTAATGAGAGTTTAATTAAGGATGCCAAAGACGCTGGGGTGGATACAATTGTTACATGTGACAATGGTATTGCTGCAAGTGATCAAGTGGATTATGCAAAGAGTCTTGGAATGACAGTTATCATTACTGACCACCACGAAGTACCTTTTGTGGAAGAAGATGGTGAAAAGAAATATGTAGTTCCAAATGCAGATGCTATTATCAATCATAAGCAGAGTGACTGTGAGTATCCATTTAAAGACCTTTGCGGTGCAATGGTTGCATATCAGTTTATGAGAGCTCTATATGAGAGCATGGATGAAACCCAAAAGAATTTGGAGAGTATGCTAGTTTACGGTGCAATGGCTACTGTCTGCGATGTAGTCCCTTTGAAGGGCGAAAACAGAACAATAGTTAAAACCGGACTAGAACTTATAAAGACAACAAAAGACGTTGGAATTAATGCTTTAATTGATGCTTGTGGTATTAGCAAGGATAGCATTGGTTCATATCATTTTGGTTTTATACTAGGTCCTTGTCTAAATGCTTCGGGAAGACTTGATACGGCAAAGAGAGCTGTTGATCTTCTAAATGAAACTGACAGGGAAAAAGCAATGGCTAGCGCTAAAAAGCTTAAAGGGCTAAACGACGAGAGAAAAGATATTACCGAAAAAGGCGCTAAAGAGGCAATTGAAATGGCTAAAGATAGCGAGGATAGAATCCTAGTTTTATATTTGCCAAACTGTCATGAAAGTGTTGCGGGAATAATCGCCGGCAGAGTGAAAGAGCAATACAATAAACCAACTATTGTTCTTGTGGACTCCGAAGACTGTGTCAAAGGTTCGGGCAGATCAATTGATGAGTACGATATGTACGACAACTTATCTAAAGTCAAAGATTTGTTCCTTAAATTTGGTGGACACAAAATGGCTGCTGGATTATCAATTGAAAAAGAAAAGATAGATGAATTGCGAACACGCTTAAATGATTCGTGTCAGCTAACCGAGGAAGACTTGATGAAGAAAATATGGGTAGACTGTGAATTACCATTTAAGTTTGCAACATTTGGTTTATTCAATGACTTGAAAAAGTTAGAACCCTTCGGCGTGGGCAACAAAAAGCCTATCTTTGCAGGAAAGAATATTAAAGTAAACAGAATGAAAATTCTAGGCAAAGAAGGAAAGGCCATTAGACTTGAGATGACTGACGAGAGTGGCTATAAGATGCAGGGCATTATGTTTAACAAGTCAAAAAGATTTATGGCATTTTTGCAAAACAAGTTTGGACAAGACAAGATTGATAAGGCAATGCAAGGGGCTGAGAACGAAATAAAGTTGATGCTTCTTTACTATCCGAATGTTAATGAGTTTAACGGAAGAGAATATCTTCAGTTGATTATAGAAAGTTTTTGTTAGGAGGACATTATGCATCCAATAGACAAATATATTAGAACAATTCCAGATTTCCCTGAAGAGGGAATCATGTTTAGGGATATTACAACAGTTACACAAGACCCTGAAGGAATGAAACTTGCTGTAGATAGTATGCAGGATTTAATTAAAGATTTAGATTTCGATGTGTTAGTAGGCGTAGAGGCTAGAGGTTTTATCTTTGGCGCAGCCATCGCTTATAACATGGGTAAAGGATTATCTTTGGTAAGAAAAAAAGGAAAACTTCCTCATACAACTATATCTCAGGAATATGACCTCGAATATGGTACAGCTACAGTTGAAATGCATGTAGATGCCATAAAACCTGGTCAGAAGGTTGTAATAATTGACGACTTGATTGCTACAGGTGGAAGTGCAAAAGCAGCTATCGATCTTGTAGAAAAATTGGGTGCAGAAGTTGTAGATTGTCTATTCTTAGTTGAGTTAAAAGGACTTAACGGTAGAGCAAAACTTGATGGCTACAGAGTGGACAGTGTAATAGCATACGAAGGAAAATAATTAGAAAGTAACAAGAGAAAATGAGCGACGTAAACATTAACAAACAATTTGAAATTCATGGAATAATTCCTACTGAACAGGAGCAAGCAACTCCTGAGGAACTCTATGCTCGTTTGATCGACAAAATTAAGCAGTATCACCCATCTTCAGATTTGGAGATTATTGATAAGGCTTATAACTTCGCTTACAAGGCACATGGAGATCAAAAGAGAAGATCAGGTGAACCATATATCATTCACCCTCTTCATACTGCGCTCATTTTGGCAGATCTTGAGTTAGATAAAGAATCCATTATGGCAGCTTTGCTTCACGACGTCATGGAAGATACAAAGGTAACTCGTGAGGATATGGTGAGTGCCTTCGGCGAAGAAGTCACAGACCTAGTAGATGGCGTTACAAAGTTGACCAAGTTAGATTACGACGTAGATAAAGTTGAAAAGCAAGCTGAAAACTTAAGAAAGATGTTTTTGGCGATGGCAAAGGATATCAGAGTAATCTTGATTAAGCTTGCGGATAGACTTCATAATATGAGAACTCTTATGTATATGAGTCCTGAAAGCCAACGTGAAAAGTCTAGAGAGACAATCGACATTTACTCACCAATCGCAGATAGACTTGGTATCAGTAAGATTAAGATTGAGCTTGATGACTTGAGTTTAAGATATCTTGAGCCTGAAAAATATGATGAGTTGGTAGTGGGAGTTCACCAAAGACTTGAACACCGCGAAGACTTTATGAATGAGTTAATAGAAGAAGTTGCTGGATACATTGAAAAGGCTGGAATTAAGGCGACTATTGACGGTCGTGTTAAGCATTATTTCAGCATTTACAAGAAGATGGTAAATCAGCATAAAACTTTGGATCAGATTTACGATATCTTTGCGGTAAGAATTATCGTAGATAGCGTTATGGAGTGTTACGGTGCGCTTGGTATTATCCATGAGAAGTTTACACCAGTTCCTGGTAGATTCAAAGACTACATTGCTATGCCTAAGGAAAATATGTATCAATCACTTCACACGTCATTGATTGCACCAAACGGTCAACCATTTGAAATCCAGATTCGTACAGCGGAGATGCACAGAACTGCTGAGTATGGTATCGCTGCACACTGGAAGTATAAAGAAAATATTACTGGCGACGACAACGAAGAGCAAAAGATTAGTTGGCTTCGTCAAATCCTTGAGTGGCAAAGAGACATGACTGACAACCAGGAATTCCTTGATCTGTTGAAGGATGACTTGAATATGTTCTCAGGCAATGTTTATTGTTTCACTCCAGAGGGTGATTTGAAGAACTTGCCAAACGGCTCAACACCAGTTGACTTTGCATACAGCATTCACTCTGCTGTAGGTAACAAGATGATTGGTGCAAAGGTTAATGGCGAGATGGTTAACATCGATTATGAGATTAAGAATGGTGACAGAATTGAAATCATCACTTCAAATAACTCGAGTGGACCAAGTCGTGATTGGCTAAAGATTGTTAAGAGTACACAAGCTAAAAACAAGATCAACCAGTGGTTCAGATCTCAAAATAAAGAAGAGAACATTGAGCGTGGCAACAACTTAATCAAGGCATACTGTAAGGCGAAGAGTATAGACTACGACGAAATTATGAAGCCAAAGTATATGGATATTGTCCGCAGCAAATATGGTTTCAAAGAGTGGGATGCAGTTCTTGCTACAGTTGGTCACGGTGGACTAAAAGAAGGTCAGATTGTAAACAGATTACTAGATCAATACAAGAAAGACCATGACGAACCTATCACAGACCAACAAGTCGTTAATATGATAGATAAGAATGCAACAGGACAAGGCTTGATAAGCAGTTCGAAGAGCGGTGTTGTTGTAGAAGGTATGGATGATGTGGCAGTTAGATTTTCTAAGTGTTGTACACCAGTGCCAGGTGATGAAATTATTGGTTTCGTTACACGTGGTCGTGGTGTTTC
>CAMZGB010000066.1 GCA_947306285.1 uncultured Lachnospira sp. | reverse complement strand
AGATGCTTCGGTAAGATGGCTCACATTGAGCGTAAAGGTAGAAGCGTAAACAAGAACATCTACGGCGAAGAAGATATGAAAGTCTTCGAGTCAGGTGTTGAGTTCTTCAAATAAGGAGTAGATTATGGATTATCTAAAAAACTTAAAATGGGATATGATCGTATTCTCGCTAGGATGTATCGCAATGGGAATTCTAATGGCGTTCTTCCCACAAGACGTAGAAAAAATAATGTCGATTTGTCTAGCTATCTTGATGTTTATATATGCAATTAGACATACGACTGAATATTTTAGAAGAAGAAACATGAATGGTTTCACTGGATATGAGTTAGTTCTAGCAGTTATCTTCCTAGTTATAGGAATCGTTTGTTTAACTCAGATGGATAAATTAATGACATTACTTGCTTACTTCATTGCGGCCATCGTTTTAGTCAGTGGACTTTTAAAGATAGAGGGCGCATTTGACCTAAAGAGAATGGGTTCTAAATGGATTCCAATGTTAGTTATAGGTTTAATATTTATTTTGCTGGCAATTGTATTCTTCATTTATCCACCACAGGAAGGTAAAGACAAAGGGCAAACTCTAGTAGCAGCAGCAGGATTCGCTCTTATGTTTGTAGGTGTAGTTAACTTTATAACGACACTAGCTATTTCTGGGAAGATTAAGAGATGGATGAAGACACAGAGTGGAAGTCCAAAGGTAGTAGACGTAGAGTACGAAGAAGTAAACGACAAAGACGAAAAATAAGTGGTTTACATAAAATGAGGGTGTAATTATGGGAATTGTAATGATGATATTAGGAATAGTACTTGCAATAGGCATTATGCTATTCGTAAACAAAACAAATAAATTCAAGAAGGATGTTGCAACATTATTCATTGCAGCGTTCGTTATTTCGCTTGTTTTAGAAGTTTTTACATTCAATTACACCACATATGAAAATATAGGGCAGTCGCTCAAGAAGAGTGAAAGCACAATTTCCTTCGGCGGAGGGGAAGCAAAGAGTTCAAACGAAAATTACTCAGCATCCTCTTCATCTTTAGGAGAAAAAGCAAACTGCAACATTATTATTAATAATATTGATTCAAAAGTTAACAATGTTTCTGTTGAACTTCCAAAAAATCAAGATAAAACTAAAGTGACAATTGACTACAAAGATGAGGTGTTCACAGAATATGAATCCATTCCAGATAAAGATATTTATGTAGTTCCTGGTGTAACAAATTCAGAGTACATCAGATTGCATTTAGCGGGAAAAACATCTTCACTTAAACTTTCGTTAGAGAGTGATATAGAGTTTACTTCTAGCATTAAGGTGGGTGTTAATAATAATATTCCGTTTAGATTCAAACCATTCAGAGTGATTATTATTGCCCTTATTCTTTTCGCACTTGCATTAATCTATGAGAATAGAAATTTAAACTATGCGGGCGAAAAATCAAAAAGAGTTAGAAGAGTTGCGATAGTGAGTTTGCTAATAGTTCAAACTCTATTCTTGATGTTTTTGTCTGATGGACAAAGATCTAAGGAGGCGGGAATTGTTTTTGAAAGGGAGACTGCATCCTATAATGCAATGGATCAATATCAAAAACTCGCAGTTGCTTTTTCTAGAGGTCAAACAAATATAGATAGATTAGACAAAAACAATGAAATACAAGAAAAAGAGTTAGATAATCTCAAGAAAATAAAGAATCCTTACAGACCAAATTTAAGAGATTCACAATTGCAAAGACTGGGAAGTTCCATGGCATGGGATCATGCATATTATGATGGACACTATTATACATATTACGGACCAGTTCCTGTAGTAGCTACGTTCTTGCCTGTATATGCTTTGACGGGTAAGATGCTCATAACAAGATTTGTTACAACATTATTTGCGATAATCATTTCAATACTTTTGTGCTTGCTAGTTCACAATATTGCTAAGAGAAGAAAACTTAATATGTGGACGGTCATTGGAGTAATGGCTGCATCACTTAGCGCAGTGTTCTTACCATCAATATTTAATGGAGCCAAGATTTATGAGTTATCTCCACTGGGAGGACTTATTTGTATTTTGGCGGGAGTGAATTTTGTGTATGAAGGAGTTCACAGAAAAACCAAGAATACAAGATTCTTGATGTTTGGAGCATTATTCTTCGCATTGGCGGTTGGATGTAAAGCTAGCTTCTTGTTGGCGTCAATTGTGGCATTGCCATTGATTTTGAACTACTTGGCAAGCAGAGGAAGTAGTGATAACAAAAATAAAATAGTTAGATACTTTGCAAATATATTTTGTAAAGATAACTTAAAACCAATAATAGCGATAGTAGCACCATATGTAGTCATAGGTGGGCTATTGATGATTTACAATCAAGTAAGATTTGGTAGTCCGTTTGATTTTGGAGTTGCATATCAGCTTACAGTGTATGATACATCATATTTTAAATTAACTTCTATCTCAAAATTACCAACAGTTATTCAAAATGGATTGTTGAGATTGCCAGTTACATCCACAAACTTCCCATTTATTGATATACCAGATGCAGATATTGTATATCATGGATACTTATTTGCGATGGCTGGAGTTGGAGTTTTTGCCTTCCCATTCCTTTGGGCGTTCTTTGGAGTTCCTGTAACGGTTAAAAACAATCTTAAGAAAAGCAAAGATAAAGCATTCGTGATAGTGACTGCTATTATGGCTCTAGTATTCTGTTATGTAACAATAGTTATGGGTGGCTCTTCATATAGATATTCACTAGACTTTGGATGGGCATTTGTTATACCTTCAGTTTTCGTGATATTTGCTATAGAAGAGTGGGCTAGGAAAAAGGGAATTCTTAGACAAGTGCTGATTGGAATATTCATTGTTGTAATGATTACTGTAGTGATGAATGTATTGCTATCGTTTAATACAACTTTTAATGATATGCATGATGTGAAGCCAACAACTTACTATGACGTTTATAACACAGTGATGTTTTGGAGATAAAGGAGAATAATAATGAGTTTAAAGAACAACAAGTATTTAAAAATCTTGAGTGAAAATGAAAAGAGCATTATTGAGGGAATAGTATTAAGTTTAGTGACAGCACTAGCAATCACAGCAATACTAACAGGATCTTTTAAGCACGTTTCTGATATTAATTTCGTTAAAGACACCTCATTGATTAAGGTTATAGTTATTTTCGTTATCTCAGGAATTTTGGCAGGGATTATATATCATGTCAAAAAGATATATGCAAAACTAATTATGTTGGCGGCTGTATTTATTTATTTTATTTTAGCAGCTTATGTTAGTAGTGGAATTCTTTCTTCTGACATAAAAAATGGAATTGGACAGATTTGCTTCTTAGCTTTATCGGCTGCATTAGTTGTCATTGCATTCTTGTATGTGAAAGAAGATGTCTACAAAGCCCAAGAAAAGTTTACAATTAGCGACAAAAGTTTAAAGGTTTATACGTTATTGGTTGGATTATTCTTGTTAGCAGTTACAACTATCATTGGAGTGTTTAAGTATGAAGCATATACGGCTCCAACATTTGACTTTGGTATCTTTGCTCAAGGATTTGAGTATATGAAACAAACTGGACTCCTAAAGACAACGGTAGAGAGAGGACACGAATTGTCTCATTTTGCAGTTCACTTCTCACCAATTTTCTACCTTGCACTACCATTGTATTTTATAGTTCCAAAAGCCGAAACAGTAGCGGTCATTCAGTCTATTATGGTGGCCCTTCCAGTTATTCCAATTTATCTTCTTGGAAAACAGTATAAATTAAGCAACAAAGTAATAGCAGTAATAATGGCAATATATGCATTGTTCCCAGCAACAGTAAGTGGAATTCTTTACGACATCCACGAAAACTGTTTCTTGACATTTATGATTTTGATGCTCATTTGGGCAGTAGAGAAAAACAAGAAAATCTTAATGGTAGTTTTCTTGCTATTAACTCTTTTCGTAAAAGAAGATGCAGCAATGTATGTAATGCTTCTTGGAGCATTCTGGATTGCTTCTAGAAAAGCTAAACTAAAAGGATTGATTTTTATATTAGTTGGCGCAATTTACTTTGTTATTGCAATTAAGATTGTTAACAGCTTTGGATATGGAATAATGGATTTCAGATATGGAAATCTATTCTACGACCAAAGCAAGGGCTTCATTCAGATTGTTCGAGTATTCTTTACAAACCCAGGATATTTGCTCACTCAAATAATTGCGAACGACAACGCCGAAAACATGGACAAGATTGGATATATTATAACAATGTTTGTTCCAATAGGTGCGCTTATATTTAGCACAGGAAAGAAATACTCAAGATATATTTTACTTGGAAGTGTAATTCTAATTAGTTTATTGACAACATATATTTATCAGCATCAAATCGAATTCCAATATAACTTTGGTCATATAGCACTGTTCTTATATATCATCGTAATGAACGTAGCTGATATGAAACACAAGAAGAGAAAGACATTACTTGTAAGCTCGTTAATCATATGTGCGATTATGTTTATGGGATTGGTTATGCCAAAAGTTCCTAGATATGTGGGTCTCTATAATGACAAGAAAGCAACAATTGAGAAATTCGACAAGGCAATCAGTATGGTGCCAGATGATAAGAGTTGTTTCACAACTGGTTGGTTGATGCCTCATATGTCTAAAAACTTGCAAGTTTACGATGTTGGATATTTGGATGAGAATCACAAAGAGGGTGTTCCAGAGTATCCAGATTATTTGCTAGTCGATGAGAGTGAGAACGATGTTGAATCTCACTTTGCAAAATACATTAACTCAGGTAAGTATGACTTGGTTTACGACGGTGATGCTAGTGAAGGTTCGACAAAGATAGTCAGTCTATATAAATTGAAAAAGTAAAAGGAAAAAATGAAATTACTAATCAAAAATGGAAATGTAATAGACCCTGCCACAAACACAGAAGGTGTAATGGATGTGTTGGTGGAAGATGGAGTGATAAAGGAAGTTGCTCCATCTATCAGTGATGTCTTCGACGAAGAAATTGATGCAACCGGATTAGTAGTAGCGCCTGGACTTATAGATATGCATGTTCATTTTAGAGATCCAGGTCAGACACACAAAGAAGACATTTTAACTGGTTCAAAGGCAGCAGCGAAAGGTGGATTCACAACTGTATGCTGTATGCCAAACACAAATCCGGTTATAGATTCAGCAGATACAGTTAAATACATTATTGATAAAGCTGCTGAAAATAAATATACAAACGTACTCCCGGTTGGTGCAGTAACAAAAGGCATGAAGGGAGAAGAAATCACAGATATTGAAGAGTTGAAAGCAGCAGGCATTTGCGCGATTAGTGAAGATGGAAAATCTGTGATGGATGAAGAGGTTTACGCGAAAGCAATGAAAAAGGCAGCCGAACTTAATGTTCCAGTGTTGGCACATTGCGAAGAAATAAATTTAGTAAAAGGCGGAGTGATGAATGCAGATTCAAATGCAGAAAAACTTGGCCTAAAGGGAATTACAAATGAAGTGGAAGATATTATCGCTCAGCGTGATATAAACCTAGCTGAAAAGTTAGGCACAACGCTTCACCTTTGCCATTGTTCTACAAAGGACAGTGTGGAAATGTTAAAGGTTGCAAAGGCTAAAGGTGTGAAAGTGTCTGGCGAAGTTTGTCCACATCACTTTACGCTAACTACAGATGACATACCTAAAAACGATGCAAACTTTAAAATGAATCCTCCACTAAGAACTAAAGAGGATAGAGATGAATTAATCAGAGGTTTGTCAGAAGATATATTAGAAGTGATTTCAACAGACCACGCTCCACACAGTGAGGAGGAAAAGTCTAAAGGCTTTGAAAATTCTCCGTTTGGAATTGTGGGACTCGAGACATCTGTTGGACTAACAGTTACAAAACTAGTTAAACCAGGACACATCACATTGAAACAGATGATTGAGAAGATGAGCTATAACCCAGCAAAGATTTTAGGCATTGATAAAGGGACTTTGAACGAGGGAAGTGTAGCTGATATCACGATTTTCGACCCAGACGAAGAATATACAGTTAACAAAAATGAATT
>CAMZGB010000065.1 GCA_947306285.1 uncultured Lachnospira sp. | reverse complement strand
AGGAAATGCTTGGAATTGACTGTGTAATTCCAGACATTCAATTCCTACGCGATAATAAGGAAAAGATAAAAGGCTTCGTGATCACACATGGTCACGAGGATCATATTGGTGCGCTACCTTTCGTGTTGAAAGAGATTAACGCACCTGTATACGCAACTAAGCTAACGATGGGCATCATCGAAGGCAAATTAGTTGAGCACGAGCTAATGGATGTTGTAAAACGTAAAGTTGTTAAGTTTGGACAGAGCATCCATTTGGCTGACTTCAGAATCGAGTTTATCAAGACAAACCATTCGATTGCTGATGCAGCAGCTCTTGCAATTCACACTCCAGCGGGAATCATAATTCATACTGGAGACTTTAAGGTGGATTATACGCCAGTGTTTGGTGATGCAATAAATCTAGCAAGACTAAGCGATTTAGGAAAACGTGGAGTGCTTGCTCTTATGTGCGATAGTACAAACGTACTTCGTCCAGGATTTACTCCATCGGAGAGTGAGGTTGGAAAGACATTCGACCATATCTTCCACGAGCACACAAAGAATCGAATTATTATTGCGACATTCGCATCGAACGTAGATAGAGTGCAGCAGATTATAAACACTGCGTATAAATATAATCGTAAGGTTGTCGTGGAAGGCCGAAGCATGGTCAATGTAATCTCGGTTGCGAGAGAACTTGGCTACATTAAGATTCCAGACAACACATTGATTACAATAGAAGAGATGGAAAACTACACGGACGATCAACTCGTACTTATCACTACGGGTAGTCAGGGTGAATCTATGGCGGCGCTATCTCGTATGGCTGCTAGCATCCATAAGAAGGTTGAGATTGGACCAAACGATACAATCGTATTTAGTTCAACACCTATCCCTGGTAACGAGAAGGCTGTGTCAAAGGTAATTAACGAACTTTATGAGAAGGGTGCAGAGGTAATCTTCCAGGATACTCACGTGTCAGGTCACGCGTGCCAGGAAGAAATCAAACTTATGTACTCGCTCATTAAACCTAAATTTGCAATTCCAGTCCACGGTGAATTCCGTCATCTTCGTGAGCATGGTAAACTTGCTCAGCGAATGGGAGTGGAGAAGGATAATGTTTTCATTCTTAAATCTGGTGACGTGCTAGAGCTGGGTGAAGACAGCGGCAAAGTAGTCGACGAAGTGCCACATGGTACTGTCTTAGTCGACGGCTTGGGTGTTGGCGACATTGGTAATATCGTGCTTAGGGATAGACAAAGCCTAGCAGAAAGTGGTATTATTATCGTCGTTATCACATTGCAAAGATTTACAAATCAGCTTCTTGCAGGACCAGACATTGTGAGTCGTGGTTTCGTATATGTGCGCGAGGCTGAAGAGTTGATAGAAGATGCCAAGTATGTGGTTGAAGACGCGCTAGATGACGTGCTTTCAGACCCTAAGGCAGATTGGGCAACAATCAAAAATGCAATCAAAGATAACTTGAGTGATTACATTTGGAGCGAGATGAAGAGACGCCCAGTAATCATTCCAATTATTACAGAAGTGGAGTAAAAACATGGCAGACAAATCTCAAAGCGCCGCAAGAGCGGGATTTAAATTTTTCAAATATTTCATAATGATTCTAATCTTAGTAGTTTGCGCTACTATAGCTTTTAGATTTGGATCAGCTGTATTCTCAAACGACGGCGTCGAAGACTCTCCAGGAACAGACCTTACAGTCTCAGTTCCAAAGGGTACAACAATCGACCAGTTGGGAGATATGCTAGAGGAATACAACATCATTTCAGACTCCAATGTCTTCGGCGTGCAAGCCTGGCTATACGGAGTCAAGAAAGTTAAACCTGGCACATATTCATTTAACAACTCCAAGGGCGGCGAAGATATATTCAAAATAATCAACGGTGGCCCAAACACAAACAAAAAAGGTGAGAAGATAGAACCGGAGGATGAAGGAACAGGACAATGATCACAGATGAGAGATTTGTCACATACATTCATTCACTTGAAAAGCCAAACAGCGAAATCTTAACCGAGATTGAGCGTGAGGCGCATAAAGATTTGGTACCAATCATTAGAAAAGAAATGGAAAGTTTCTTGCGAGTGATTTTGACTATCAAACATCCAAAAGAAATTTTAGAGCTGGGTACTGCGATAGGGTACTCAGCTATTTTAATGAGTGAGGCGTGTGACGCAAAGATAACGACAATTGAAAATTATGAGAAGCGCATTCCAATTGCCCGTGAGAATTTTGCAAAAGCCGGCAAAGATGATCAGATTGAATTGTTAGAGGGCGATGCGTTGGAAGTGATGAAGACTTTGCCGGAGACGAAGTATGACTTTATTTTTATGGACGCAGCAAAGGCGCAGTACATCAACTATCTTCCTGAAGTTATGAGACTACTTACACCGGGTGGAGTGTTGATTACAGACAACGTTTTGCAGGACGGTGATTTGATTCAGTCGAAGTTTGTCGTAAGAAGACGCGATAGAACTATCCATAAAAGAATGCGTGAATTTTTAGAAGAGATAAAACACGACGATAGATTAGAAACTAGTATCGTTCCTATTGGGGACGGAATAGTAATGGCGGTGAAGAAATGAGAAAACCCGAATTATTAGTGCCAGCTAGCAGTCTAGAAGTTTTAAAGAGTGCCGTTCGCTACGGTGCAGATGCAGTCTATATAGGCGGCGAAGTTTTTGGACTAAGAGCTAAGGCAAAAAACTTTACAATAGAAGAGATGAAGGAAGGCGTGCAGTTTGCACACGATAATGGAGTGAAAGTCTATGTGACAGTCAATATTTTGGCCCACAACGACGATTTAGCTCCAGCCTTGGAGTATGTGAAGGAGCTTAAGGAAGTAAATCCAGATGCTCTAATTATTGCCGACCCCGCCATCTTTACAATTGTGCGTGAAGTATGGCCAGAGATTGACATTCACATCTCAACTCAGGCAAACAACACAAACTATGGCACATACCTATTCTGGCACAGACTAGGTGCAACGCGTGTGGTATCTGCTAGAGAGCTAAATCTTCGCGAGATCCGAGAAATTAGAGATAACATTCCAGAGGATATGGAGATTGAGACTTTTGTTCATGGAGCAATGTGTATCTCATATTCAGGAAGATGTCTACTAAGTTCATTTATGGCAGGCCGAGACGCCAACAAAGGTGCCTGCACACATCCGTGCAGATGGAAGTATGCAGTAGTTGAGGAGTCACGCCCAGGCCAGTATATGCCAGTGGAAGAAAACGACCGCGGTACATATATCTTTAACTCAAAAGACCTTTGCATGATTGAACACATCCCAGAGTTAGTGGAAGCTGGAATCGACAGCTTCAAAATAGAGGGACGTATGAAGACAGCTTTGTATGTGGCAACAGTTGCCAGAACATATCGTATGGCAATAGATGACTTCTTCGAAGACCCAGAAAAATACAAAGCAAACATTCCAAAGTACCAGGAGTTAATCTCGCAGTGTACTTACAGACAATTCACAACAGGATTCTTCTTTGGAAAGCCAGATGAAGAAGCCCAGATCTATGACAAGAACGAATACGAAAAAGACAGCGTATATCTTGGAATAGTGGAAGATGTGAAAGACAATGTGATTGAACTTACACAGAAAAATAAATTTAAAGTGGGCGACACTATTGAGATAATGAAAAAAGATGGTGAGGACATACAAACAAAAGTCCTTGGCATAAAAGATGAGAAGGGCAATGAGATGGACTCATGCCCACACCCACAGCAGAAGATATTTGTGGAGCTAGACAAAGAACCTGATGTGGGAGATATATTGAAAGTGTAAAAACTATTATCATTAAAAAGAGAACAATGCTTTTATTAGTTATTGTTCTCTTTTTTAGTATAAACAAACAACAAATAAACCAAAACAATGAAAAAAATTAACCAAATTAGGTTGACAAAATCACCTGTATTTAGTAAAGTAAAAGTGTTCGATAAAGGAGGGAATCATATGGCAACTGAAGTAGGAAAATATTTGAGAAAACTAAGAATAGACAATGAAGAGATTTTAAAAAACATGGCAGACAAATTAAAAGTATCATCATCATTTCTTTCAGCTATTGAAAACGGAAAGAAGAATATGCCAGAGTCTATGGAAGAAAAAATTATTATTATCTATAACTTAGATGACGAAAAGATTAGAGAATTTAGAAAAGCAGTTGAAGATTCATTGAATAGTATTCAAATGGATTTGAAAGACACATCAAATGAGAGAAAACAGTTGGCCATTAACTTTGCTCGAAAATTTGATTCTCTTGATGATGATTTGACAAAACAAATATTTGAAATGCTCAAAGAATCAGACAAAGGAGACAATGGATGATACCAGACTATATAGTGGAAGCAAAATCAAGAGATGATTTACGAGAGTATGCTAGAGAGATTAGACAAAAAATAGGATTGGATGATCAATTGTATTTACCTGTTGTAAAAGTACTTGAAATAGTGTTTCAGGAAGTTTATCCACAGTTAGACATCGAAATTGTTGAAAATGATGACTTGCCAAAAAATGTACATGCAGATACTGACATTATTAACGAGATAATCAGAATTAAGGAATATGTGTATGAAGGGGCATGCAATAATAATGGGCGAGATAGGATGACCATTGCTCACGAAATGGCACATTATTTAACTGTGTGTGTGAGTGGGTTTAAAATAGTTAAAAATTATGAAAGGAAAAAAGTACCTGCTTACAACAATCCTGAATGGCAAGCTAAATGCTTGGCAGGAGAATTATTAATACCAGCTCATTTAGTTGAAGGTATGAGCGTAGAAGAAGTAGTTAGAGAGTGCTGTGTATCAGTTGAAGCAGCTGAATATCAGTTAAATACACTTAGAAAGGAGTGATAAATATGAGTGTAAATAAAAAAAGCACATTGATATATTGAACAAGCAATAATCAATGTACTTCTTTTGCGGATGTCGCCATCCGACTCCAAATTCATTATGGCACTTCCGCAAAAGAAAATCAATAGGCAATCTTGTAAATAACTAAAATAGGAGGTGCTATATGAAAAGCACTACCAGAAAAGGATGTCATGATGTTTTCAATGCCTTCATGGTAAAAGATGCATATATGGGTAATAATTATGATATTCCTAATTGCGCTACAACTGCTGATGTATTACCCGGTCAGCTTGTGGGTTATGATTTAACAAAATCGTCTAAAGATTATGATTCTTTTGTTCATTTTTACTTAGATGATCAAAAATTTGACGGACCTAGGGGGATATGGCATAAGCCGCACGAAGCCTTGGAACGTTTGAAAAAGTTTAAAGGTGTTATTACTCCAGATTTTTCAACTTATCAAGATATGCCAGAAGCACTCAAAATATTTAATACATATAGAATGCGTGCGTTTGGACATTGGCTTGGAACGAATGGTATTCAAGTAATAAACAATGTGAGATGGGGGACTCCCGAATCATATAAATATTGCTTTGAAGGAATACCGAAAAATAGTGTAGTAGCTATAGGGACAATTGGATGTATACGAGAAAAGAAAAATTGGAATAGATTTTCTGATGGTCTTGATGAAATGTACAAGAGACTTTCACCAAGAACTATAATTGTATATGGTTCTGCTCCAGAAAAATTTTTTGGAAGATTCAAAGAGTTAGGAGTAGAGATAATTGTTATTCCAAGCAAAACCAGTTTAGCTTTTCGTAATGAGCAAGCCAAATAGCAATTTATTCCCAACCTCACCAGGTGCCCTTGGTGAAAGAATAAGATCATTGCCTTCTAATCCAGACGAATTATTGTCTCAAGGGTGGAATGAAGTTACACCCGATGAAATGAGAGAGAATAGTAACTCTCGACAATTTGAAAGTGGAGATGGATTAAAGGCTAGATTTGATAAAGGTGAAAAAGGTGCTGATGGATTTAAGGGAAAGGATCATTATCATGTGAGTAATCCTAATGCAACAAGCAAAAAGGATGCATACTTAGATAAGAATGGTAAGCCAGTTTCCAAGAATTCAAAAGCGTCACACATTATTCCAAAGGAGAAAAAGAAAAAATGAGAATAACGGATTTATTAGAGAAGTA
>CAMZGB010000064.1 GCA_947306285.1 uncultured Lachnospira sp. | reverse complement strand
TTCCAGCTAGCGCAGAAACCAACATCAAAAGTGTACTCTCTGGCAAATGGAAGTTTGTAATCAAAGCATCTATACAATTAAACTTAATTCCAGGATAGATAAAAATCTGCGTCCAACCAGAGCCAGCGTGAACCACCCCGTCTTCATCAGTCACAGTCTCAAGCGTTCTTGTACTTGTAGTTCCAACACTAATCACTCTTCCGCCATTCTTCTTTGTCTCATTAATTTTGCCTGCAGTCTCTTCACTCACTACATAGTACTCAGAGTGCATATTGTGATCTAATATATTATCCACCTTAACTGGTCTGAAAGTTCCAAGTCCAACATGCAAAGTCACATGAACAATCTTCACACCCTTATCTTCCAGTTCTTTCAGCAACTCTTTTGTAAAATGAAGTCCCGCCGTAGGAGCCGCAGCCGAACCATCGTGCTCAGCATAAACTGTCTGATATCTATTTTTATCTTTTAACTTATGAGTGATGTATGGAGGAAGTGGCATCTCACCAAGTTGATCTAGCACCTCTTCAAAAATTCCATCATAATCAAACTTAATCAAGCGATTCCCATCTTCCAAAACATCAATAATCTCGCCCTTTAAAATGCCTTCGCCGAAGACAATTTTTGCTCCAACTCTAGCTTTCTTTCCAGGCTTAACTAAAGTCTCCCAAACATCATCGGCATTTCGCTTTAAGAGTAACAACTCAATAGTTGCACCAGTATCTTCCTTAACACCAAATAGTCGTGCCGGGATAACTTTCGTATCATTAATAACCATGCAATCGCCAGGATTAATCATATCTACAATATCTTTAAAAATATGATGTTTTATCTCGCCTGTATTTTTATCAAGTACCATCAGTTTCGAACTGCTTCTATCCTCTAGCGGATCTTGAGCTATATACTCTTCTGGTAACTCGTAAAAATAATCGCTTACTTTCATTTCACTCATAACAGAAAAATATGCAAAGACAGAATTTATCTGCCTTTGCATTTAAGTTAACCTCTTAATTGTATATCCATTTCCTCTAGGGCTTTTAGAATCTTATCCATTGATTCATTAACTTCGGCGTCCTCCAAAGTCTTATCTTTTGCTCTAAATACAATTGAGTAAGCAACAGACTTCTTGCCTTCTTCAATCTGGTCGCCTTCATAAATATCAAACAATGAATAACTTTCTAGATTAGCTCCGCCCTTCTTCTCGATGACTGCTTCAATATCACCAACAGGGATTTCCTTTGGAACAACCATTGAAATGTCACGAGTAACTGCAGGGAACTTAGCAATTCCTTCATACTTAGTGTCGAAGTTTGCATTTTCGTAAACGTATGGCATATCGATCACTGCAATATATGCGCGTGTCTTCATTCCATAGTTTTTGCAAACCTTTGGATGAACCTCGCCCAAGTAACCAATCTCATTATCGCCATAAACGATTCCTGCTTTTCTTCCAGGATGTAGGAATGGCTTTTCGGTATCCGCATCGTAGTTTACCTTGTCAGTCATTCCAACAGCCTCTAACAATTCTTCAACCACGCCCTTCATTGTGAAGAAGTCGCCGTCTCCGTAGAAACCAAGAACTAACTGCATTCTCTCATCTGGCAACTCCTTCAAAGGTAGTTCCTTTGGAAGGTAAACATTGCCCATCTCGTATAGTCTTACATCTTTGTTCTTATGATTGTAGTTTGAAGCAAGTGATGTAAGCATTCCGTCAAGTGGAGTTGTTCTCATAACTGAGAAGTCCTCACCTAATGGATTTGAAATCTCGATAGACTTTCTCTCAATTGCATCCTCTGGCAACAAGATCTTGTCATATACTTTTCTACTCTCGAATGAATAAGCGTATCCTTGTGAGAATCCACAGTATCTTGCAACGTTTCTTACAATCTCATCTATTCTAAGTTTCCAAGATAGCTTTCCTGTTGTAGCCTCGCCACTTGGAAGTGTTGTTGGGATATTGTCATAGCCATAGAATCTTGTGATTTCTTCGGCGATGTCGCACATCTCAAGTAAATCTTGTCTAAATGTTGGAACAGTAATCATGTTTGTCTTCTCGTCGTACTCTAATTCAAGCGCAGGGAAGTAACTTAGCATCTGCTCCTTAGTTAAATTAAAACCAATCAATTTATTTACATAGTCTGGGTCAAACTCGATTTGGTGTGGTTCATTCTTAACTGGGTAAACATCAACAATTCCGTCTACCACTTCACCAACACCAAGTTCTTCAATCAACTGACAAGCTCTGTTAATTGCTTCCTCAGCATTGTTTGGATCCAAGCCCTTCTCAAACTTGTTTGATGCATCAGTACGAAGACCAAGTCTCTTCGATGAAAGACGAATGTTTGGACCAACAAAGCAAGCAGCCTCAAACAACATATCTTGAACATCATCAGTAATCATTGAGTTTTCACCACCCATGATTCCACCGATACCGACAGCTTTCTTTCCGTCGCAAATCATGCACATCTCATTATCAAGTGTGTGCTCTTCGCCGTCCAATGTCACAAACTTCTCGCCATCTTTAGCGCGACGAACAATAATCTTATTGTCCTCAATAGTAGAAAGATCGTATGCGTGCATTGGCTGACCATACTCTTCCATAATGTAGTTTGTAATATCAACTAAGTTGTTGATTGGTCTAATACCGCAAGCACGAAGTCTTGACTTCATCCAATCTGGTGATTCGCCAATCTTAACGTTAGTAACAACTCTTGCGCAAAATCTTCTACAAAGATCTTCGTCTTCTATGTTTACTGATATATATTTCTCCACATCTTTTGAGTCACCTGCTTTAGGTGGCTGTGGAGCCTTAAACTCTTTCTCAAATGTAGCAGCTGCTTCTCTAGCAATACCAATCACACTGTAGCAGTCCACTCTGTTAGATGTGATCTCGTATTCAAATACAGAATCATGAAGTCCAAGCGCCTCAACAGCGTCATCTCCAGCCTTCACTGTTCCCTCTTTGAAAATGTAGATTCCATCATCTGGTGCTTCTGGGAAAAACTCTTTTGAACTTCCTAGTTCATCGATACCACACATCATACCTTGTGATTCAACACCACGAAGTTTTCCCTTCTTAATCTTAATTCCGCCTGGAACTAATCCTTCGCCGTGGGCGCCGGCAATCTTACCGCCATGCAAAACAACTGGAACAAACTGTCCTTCTTCCACATTTGTGGCACCAGTAACAATCTGTACAACCTCATCTCCCACGTCCACCTGGCAAACAACCAACTTGTCTGCATCAGGATGCTTCTCAATCAAATCAATATGTCCAACTACGATTTTGTCTAGGTCTTCGTCCAACTTTTTGTATCCTTCACACTTCGTACCCGACAAAGTCATAGCATCCATGTATTCCTGATCCGTACACTCAAGGTCAGGAACGTATTCTTTAATCCAACTTAAACTTGTATTCATTTTAATTCCCTCCCTTAAAACTGTTTCAAGAAACGATCGTCGTTCTCGTATAGTAATCTCATATCATCAATTTCGTACTTAAGTAGCGCAATTCTCTCTAAGCCTACGCCAAAGGCAAAGCCTTGATACTTCTCTGGGTCAATACCGCTCATCTTCAAAACGTTTGGATGAACCATACCGCAACCTAAAATCTCAATCCAACCTTCGCCCTTACAGAATCTACAGCCTTTACCGCCACACTTGAAGCAGCTCACGTCCATCTCAGCACTTGGCTCCGTAAATGGGAAGTGATGAGGTCTGAACTTAATCTGTGTGTCTTCGCCGAAGAGTTCTTTGGCGAACTCTGCTAAAGTACCCTTAAGATCCGCAAAGTTAATGTTTTTATCAATTGCAAGACCTTCCACCTGATGGAATGATGGTGAATGTGTAGCATCAACCGCATCAGATCTAAACACACGACCTGGAGAAATAATTCTGATAGGTGGCTGTGTGTTTTCCATTACTCTAGCCTGCACCGAAGAAGTCTGAGTACGAAGCACAATGTTTCTATCAATATAGAAAGTATCCTGCTCATCTTTTGCAGGGTGATTTTCTGGGATGTTTAGTGCCTCAAAGTTATAGTAGTCGAATTCAATCTCTGGGCCTTCAACCACTTCGTATCCCATACCTGTAAAGATTCTCTCTAACTCTTCTAGAGCCAAAGTATTTGGATGCTTGTGTCCAATCTTATTCTTATTTGCTGGAAGAGTCACATCGATAACTTCATTCTTCATCTTTTCTTCTAAGACTTTATCCTGAAGTTTAACTCTCATCTCCTCCATCTTGTCTTCAATCTCTTTTCGAGTATCGTTAACCATCTGTCCTACTTTAGGTCTGTCTTCAGGAGCAACGTCCTTCATACCTTTAAGAACTTCAGTTAAACGACCTTTTTTACCCAAAATATCAACTTTGATTTCATAGAGTTTGTCTAGATCTTTACTCTCAGAAATCTTCTTTAAAGCTTCTTCTTGGATAGCTTGTAATTTCTCTTTCATCTGAATTCTCCTTTTATTTTTTGCAATAAAAATAGCACCTGCGAAAGGGACGAATCTCTCCGCGGTACCACCCTAATTTCTAATCTAATAGACTCTTCATTATACTTAACGCGTATCAAACGTCATCTGCTACTTAGTTTCACAAATGCGGCTCCTGTGGGAATTTCAGTATCGATTTTGAACCTGAGGGTTTTCCAGCCTAGAACCCTCTCTCTTTAAGGAAAAATCGCACCTACTGTGCACATTCATTGCCTTTATATAACCTGTTAAATTATAACATAATTAGTGTTTGTGTCAATTATATATCTTTAATATTTCTTCCATATATATTATAATTCTATTTGGAGATATTATGAAAAGGATTAAAGAGTTTTATAACAAAAGAATAAATAGGTTTCTTAATATTATTAAAGAAGATAAAATTGGAATTCACACAGGGCAGTCTTCTTTCTTTATTACGTTGTCAATTTTCCCATTTATACTTCTTCTTTTAAATATCGTATCTACTATTCCATCAGGTAAAAGTGTTTTTCTATCAATTATCGCTACTGTTACCAATGAGAATATAAAAAATCTTTTAAACGATGTTGTTTATAGCCTATCAAAGTATGCAACCGGAATAACTATTTCTATTTCAGCTATAGTTGGTCTTTGGTCTGCGTCGAAGGGTGTTCATGCACTTATGATAGGATTAGGAGCAATTAACAACTTGCATAAAAATAGAAACTACTTCGTTTCAAGAGTTGTTTCAATGCTTTACACTGTAACATTTGTACTTATAATTGTAGGTTCAATGGGTATACTAGTTTTTGGTAACAGGATAGTTAAATTTTTAGTTAAGCAACTCCCTAGTTTATCTGGAAGAAGTTACTTATCTATGACATTTAGATATGTAATTATGTTTGTATTCTTCTTTGTATTCTTACTACTAGTTTATAGATTCTCAAATAGAAAATACACAACATTTAGAAAAGTCATTTGGGGATCGTTATTCTGTACAACAGGATGGATTGTTTTTACATTAGGATTCAATTATTATATTGACTACTTTTTTAACACTTCTTATCTTTACGGAAGTCTAACATCATTTATTATTCTAATGCTTTGGATTTACTTCTGTATTTACATATTCTTCTTAGGGCACGAGATAAACAAATACTTACATCCTGAAATAAAAGCCCATGATGACGATAAGAAAAATTCGAAAAGAAATATTATATAATATGACAATAAAAAAAGACTGTGGTAATAACACCACAGTCTTTTTTTATTTTAGTAATAACGATGTCCTACTCCAGCTGCTAACATAGCAATATAAATGATAATAGCAATCGCACTTAGTACTAGACCAATAATACCACAAATCTTACCAGCTTTAGCTTTACCGTTTTCTAGGTCACCAGTCTCCTGGAAATACTGGTTAGCCAAAACAATAGCGATGATACCAAGAACTATACCACAACAGAAGAATGAAACAATACCACAAACTAAACTTGCAGTAGCTTTTCCGTCATTATTCTGTGGAGGTGCCTGATTATAACCATTAGGATTATATCCATTCTGATTATAAGCTCCCTGATTTGGATTTGGGCCTGCCTGTGGTTCAGGTGTTGGTTCTGGTGTTGGCTCTACCTGTGGTTCAGGTGTAAC
>CAMZGB010000063.1 GCA_947306285.1 uncultured Lachnospira sp. | reverse complement strand
CTTATCTCAACTCTTAACTCCTTCAAGCCCGTGTTTGATGTGTAGAAAGTCTTGCCACGCTCAAGTGAGAAAATGCCTTCCTCACGGATGTGCCAAGGCGTGTCAAAATCAGGCTCTCCCACACCAAGTGAAATAGCGTCTTTCATTTCACTTACAATGTCGAAGAACTTTCGAATGCCTGAAGGCTTAATATCCTTAATTGTATTCGATAACGGATCTCTCATTATGGTGTCACCAAAATCCTTTCATTCTCATCTGATAAAACAGTTCCGTAATCTTTGTACTTCTTCAAAACAAAGTGTGTTGATGTGTTTAGGATTGAATCAAGTGTTGAAAGCTTGCTAGTCACGAACTGAGCAATCTCCTTCATACTCTTTTCTTCAATAATAACTGTGAAATCAAATCCACCTGACATCAAATAAACTGCTTTAACCTCGTCGTACTTCATAATGCGATCTGCTATATCATCAAAGCCTGTACCTCTCTGTGGAGTTACGCGCACTTCAATAAGAGCAGTCACTCTAGTGTCATCTGTCTTGTCCCAGTCAATCATTGTGTAGTAACCACAGATAACCTTTTCCTTCTCCATGTCTGCAATGGCGTTGGCAACTTCTGCCTCTTCCATTCCTAGAAGTACCGCGGCTTCTTTTAAATCTATTCTTCCCTTGTTTTCGATTAATCTTAAAATCTCTTCTCTCATAACATTTCTCCTATAAAAGATTTGCGAGTTCCTCCACTCGTGTTGGCTCAAGGTATCGTACCTCGTCACCGTTTCGGGCAATCTTGTCATTATTATCAGTCACACGACCAATCACACTAGCCAAAATGCCCTCATCTGTTAAATATTCTACCATATCAGCGCCGCTATTGCACACAATAATTAGCGCTCCTATACCGTCAACTTTATATGGGTTAACGTCGAAGACTTCGGCCACTTCCACCACTTCCTGCCATACTGGAATGTCTGGAATCTCAACCTCAATGCCTCTGTTCATAAACTTAGACATCTCGTATAGCCCTGCGAAGGTGCCTTCACTCCCCACTTTGTAGATTAGCGAAGCATCTTTAATCATTTCCATATACTTATCTGTATTAGAAACTTTCTCCAACTTAAACACATCATCTACAAAACTTGAGCTAAACTTTTCGCGCAAAACATGTTCATACTTCTTCGCCAAAGCAAGTGTTCCGCCAATGCCAATAGAACCAACCATCACGACATCCATTCCTGGAGTGACAGCAGGTTTCTCTAACTCATCTTTATTCTCCTTAATGCAATAAGAAGACACCACGATTGTAGTGTCTTCCATATTTGAATTAATCATCATTAACCTCTTAATGCTCGCCAGTAGTCTCTTCGGCCTTCTCGCCAGACTCTGTCTCTTTAATATTCTTTCCAGTGCCCTTGATAACCTTCGTAGGAACCATTTTATATGTACTTTCGTGAAGCAGTTCTTTGCTAACCTGTTTACCATGCTCGAAAGTAATCTTCCATAGTTTAGCAACACGTCCAACATGACCAGGTTCGATTTCCTCTGTTCCCGCTGGTTTACTAGGATCCTTTACAACCTCTTTCTTTACAGGAATAGTCTTGATAAGTTCACTCTCATACTTAACTTCATGCCATTTCTTACGAGTGTCGTGTCCGTAAATATTGAAAGTAAGTGAAACTCCATCAAAATGAGATTGTAAATAAATAGGAGCATCTGTATTATTTTCAAACACTAAATCTTTATAATCTCCAGCCAAAGCAGCGTCCGCTGCAAAGTCCACATAACCCACTGATAATGAGTGTGGGAATCTTTTGACAACTTTAAGCTCCGCTCGAAGCAATGCGTTATAAAGTGTACTAGCTACCTGGCAGATTCCTCCGCCTAAACTATCTTCCACTTTGCTACCTACAATAGTTCCAGCGTTATACCATCCGTTGTCCTCAGTCCAAGGTGCTAGGTGCTCATTACATGAGAATTGCTCTCCTGGATATATTGTATATCCATCAAGCTTTTTAGCACCAACTCTAATGTTTTTATTTCGAGTCCTATTCTCTTCACCACCAGACACAGATGTAGTAAATGTTCCCATTGGTTTATTGGAAACTTTCATACAATCTTTAACTTTATACTTTGGCTTAGTCACCTTAGTTGTGGCCTTAAAATTGATATCTGATTTTCCATCCCACTTATTGTTTACGTAGTTTGCAAAATCATCAGTAGATTTCTTTTGTGCTACTTCGTAGCCATTGTCCTCTTTCAAAATCTTAAATCCATGGCCTGTAGCTTTTAGTTCGGCATTCAAAACTGGAAGTTCATATGGCTCTACCGCTTTCTTGAACTTCTTTTTCATTTTTTTATTATCAAGTTTCATCTTGATTTTGAAGTTTTTTCCGCCATGTCTAAGTTGTTCATTGTTAACGTATCTAGTAACAATGCTTCCAACTTTTCCGTATTCTAGGGCGTCGTCAACCACGTCTTCATTTGACCAGTCATAACCCAAATCAACCAACTTCGTATGACAAGTATTATCGCCCACTTTTATATTAACTTTAACTCCAGTTTTCTTCATAACTGCATTGTGAACAGCTTCGGTAGCCTCTTTTTTCTTCATGCCACCAACATTTTCTCCGTTAATCTTAACACCTCTTTTGATTTTGCCGTCATCACGATTCTCTTTACCCATCACAAAAGCACTTATGCAAAACATAAGTGTAAGGCAAAGTATTAAGAATGTGATTCTCTTCAAAACCTTCATGATGTTCCCCTAAAAAAAATGTTTTAGAAATATGCTACCGTTGTAACAACCATAGCTGCCACAAGCACCAATGCAATTACTGCAGCAATAATTCTTAAGTTTCTTTTGTTTGAGAAAAAATTCATAATTCCTCCAAATATTAACTGTCTGAATTGTCAGTATTTATAGGGTTTGTAGGGATTTTTGAATAAAAAATCCTTAACCTTATTAAATATAACATAAAACAATTTCTTTGCATAGTAGTTAAGCAATTTTTGTTACATTATTTAACGAATTATCTTTCCCTTCGTGGATATTATTAGGTCAATTTTTCTAGATGCCTCGCTTTTAGATAACTCATCGATGTCATAGTCTATACCTAAATTGTGATATGAAATCAATGCGAGCAAATACTTCTTTTGCTTCTCTGTGATAGGCGAACTCTTCTTTGGTTTGTATGTAAATTCCTTTGGTTGGAAGAGTTCTGGGTTATCATTTCTATACATATCATAAAACATCAAGTACAATTCACTCGTCACCTTGGCATCATTGAAAGCCCTATGGTGATTTTCATCGTTGATGCAAAAATGCTCACATAAAAAATCTAAACTTCGACTCTTAAGTTCTGGACACTTTGCTCTAGCAATTCTTAAAGTATCCATGCCACTCTTACTAAAATCTAAGTTTAGATTCATCGCGTTTTGTTTCAAAAAACTATAATCAAAACGCACATTGTGTCCAAGCAACAAATCGTCCTCAGCAAAGTCAATAAACTCCGGCAAAACAATATCAATAGAAGGCTGTCCTTCTACCATATCTGTAGTAATACCAGTAAGTGCAGTGATCTCTGTTGGAACGCTCACACCCGGATCTATAAGTTGTGAAAATGTGTCTACCACTTCACCGTCTCTCACCTTAAGTGCACCAATTTCAATAATCTGTGCATGTTGTGGCGAGATGCCAGTGGTCTCTATATCGACACAAGTGTAATCTCTCATTTATTTTGTCTCTTTCAGTTTCTTTATATGATAAGGGATGTACATAATGAATGTGAAAAGCATAATCGCCATATTTATATACACAAAAATGTCCACCCACAATCTTGGCATTTCTTTAAACACGAGCAATATGATAATAATTACGTAAGTTGCAAAAGTACAAACTTTTCCATACCACATTGCGCCCTCAATCTTCTGACCCTTCTTTAGAAGAATCATTCCCATAATCGACATATAGCCTTCTTTTACTATATATAATGCAACCATCGCCAAAACGATTGGATACTTAATCGCAAGTGCCACAATAATTGCGCCAATCGTAATCTTATCCGCAATTGGATCTAGCATCTTTCCCCAGTCTGTCACTTGATTAAATTTTCTAGCCACGCGACCATCGAAGAAATCGGTTAATCCCGACACCGCAATAGTAGATAGCATTAGCCAGTAATAAACATTGTATCCACTTAATTTCTCAGACTTAACAAAGAACACAAGAAAAACTGGGACTAAAAGAATTCTAAAGTATCCCATCAAGTTTGGTATTGTAAAGTACTCTGATCTTTTGCTCATCTTAAACTCCTAATTTTAAAAGGCTACGAGTGTCTAACACTCATAGCCTATTATATTATGCTTTATTCTGTGCGTCTACTAAGTTCTCGCTGTTGTACATCTTACGCATCTTTGGCTTTTCAATTTTGCCAGTTGCGTTACGAGGTACATCGGCGAAGATAATCTTTCTAGGTCTCTTATATCTTGGAAGGTCCATACAGAATTCGTTAATCTCTTCCTCTGTACACTCCTCGCCAGGTTTAAGTTCGATAACTGCTGCTGCTATCTCACCAAGACGAGTGTCCGCCAAACCAATGACAGCCACATCCTTAATCTTTGGATGCTTGCTTAAGAAGTTTTCAATCTGCACTGGATACAAGTTCTCGCCACCAGAGATAATTACGTCTTTCTTTCTATCTACAAGATAGATAAATCCGTCTTTGTCTTTCTCGGCCATGTCTCCTGTGTATAGCCAGCCATCTTTCAAGCTCTCAGCTGTAGCTTCAGGGTCATTGTAGTAACAAGTCATAACGCCAGGACCTTTGACGATGAGTTCTCCCACAGTCTCGTTTGGAACTTCGTTTCCATTCTCATCAACAATCTTTGCTTCCCAGCCGTAGCCGGCAATACCAATTGCTCCAACCTTCTCAATATTTTCAATTCCCAAGTGAACACAACCTGGTCCAATAGACTCGCTCAAACCATAGTTTGTATCGTAGTCGTGATTTGGGAAATACTTCTTCCAATTCTTAATCAAACTCTGTGGCACTGGCTGTGCACCGATGTGCATCAAACGCCACTGATCAAGTTTGTAGTCTTCCAACTTAATGTCGCCCTTTTCTATCGCAAGCAAAATGTCCTGCGCCCAAGGAACTAGAAGCCAAACGATTGTACACTCTTCGTTTGAAACTGCTTCCATAACTGTCTTAGGTGTAACACCGCGAAGCAACACTGCCTTTGAGCAACTCTTCAAACTTCCGAACCAATGCATCTTCGCACCCGTGTGATACAAAGGCGGAATGCATAGGAACACATCGTCGCGAGTCTGTCCGTGATGCTTCTGCTCAACAATTGCAGAATGAGTCAAACTCTGGTGCTTATGCAAAATGGCTTTTGGAAAACCAGTTGTTCCTGATGAAAAATATATTGCTGCATAATCATCGTCAGTAATTTCAACATCAGGCTTTTTATATGACTGACCGTGGATTTGACTGTCGAAGTCTTCGGCGAAGTCTGGACATCCACCACCCACGTAGTATAATTTTACGTCTTTTATATCGTCTTTAATCTTTTCAAGTCGGTCGATAAACTCTGGTCCAAAGATTAGAGCGTCAGCCTCGGCCAACTTCAAGCAATAATCAATCTCTTCCGCATCAAATCTGAAGTTCATAGGAACGGCAAGCGCACCCGACTTAAGGATTCCAAAGTAAATTGGAAGCCAGTCCAAGCAGTTCATCATAAGGATGGCAACTTTGTCGCCCTTCTTGATTCCCTGACTTAGCAAGAAATGTGCCACGCGGTTTGCTCTGTGGTCGAAGTCCTTCCATGTCATCTCTCTTCTATAATAAGAAGTCTCCGCTGGCTGAATGAGTTCGTACTCCATCCAGTTCACGTGTTTGTGAGCTTCCATATCCGGATTAATCTCAACTAAGGCAACCTCGTCCCTTGCTTCTCTGTGATTTCTCTCAAGTAATTCTGTAATTGGCATTTTAGTTCTCCTATTTAAATATTAATGTATTTGCGTTTTCCCCAAGAACCAACTTTAGTTCATCTTCAGTCAGTCCTGTATTCTTAACATCCTCAATCGCTTGCTTCTGGTCATACCAAGGCGAGTCCGTGCCGAAGCACACCTTATCTACTCCGTGGTTTCTAACCATTCTCACAAACTGATCATTCTCCATATGAATCTTCACATTTC
>CAMZGB010000062.1 GCA_947306285.1 uncultured Lachnospira sp. | reverse complement strand
ATTATCGTATTAGCAGTAGTTAGATCTATTTGGAGAATTGTAAGAATTGTGATGAGTAAGGGATTTGTCTTTGATGTTGATAGAAAAGTCCTTAAAAGACTCGTAGAAAAAAATTATTCAGTAGAACAAATCAAATATATATTGAAAGCAACAGCTATTACTCTTGATATTATCTTTTTTGTTTTTGTAGTACTAGTAGGTGTTTTTGCGATTCGTGCAGCAAAGAACATTACAAAGACACGTGCTTTCAAAGTATTTGCAGCAATAACAATTCTTGGAACTATTCTTGTTGGCTGGAGAAGTTTTAAAGTCCAGAGTTGGATTTCAGTATGCTTCGCATTAGTACAGTTAGCACTATTCGGCTGTGCTTGGTATTTCATTAGTAAAGCTCAGGAAGAAAATGCACCACAGGTAGAGCAAGAAGATTCAGAATAAAAAAGGAAAGTATTTAATAAAATGATTTACAATAATGTATTAGAATTCGTAGGCCACACACCTTTAGTTAAACTTAACAAAATGGTAGATGAGGATTCTGCAAGAGTCTTAGTCAAGTTTGAGGGACTAAATGTGGGTGGTTCTATAAAGACAAGAACTGCATGGCAGATGATAAAGAAAGCAGAGCAAGAAGGGCTGTTGAATGAAAACAGCATTATTGTTGAGCCGACAAGTGGTAACCAGGGAATTGGTTTAGCACTAGTGGGAGCAGTTCGTGGATATAAGACAATAATAATTATGCCTGACTCAGTTAGTGAAGAGAGAAGAAAACTAGTTGAGCATTATGGGGCAGAAGTGAAAATAATTCATGATGATGGCGATATTGGAAAATGTATGGCCGATTGTTTGGATCTTGCGATGAAGATGAAGGAAGAAGATGGAAATGTTTTTGTTCCTCAGCAGTTTATCAATCCAAATAACATAAAGGCACACACTCATCATACAGGACTTGAAATTATGGAGCAGGTAGAGGGACCTATAGATGGTTTCTGTGCAGGCATTGGTACTGGCGGAACACTTTCAGGAATCGGACGTGTTCTTAAGAATCAAAATCCTGATATTACAATCTGGGCTGTTGAGCCAGAAAATGCTGCCATTCTTGCTGGTGGTAATATTGGAACGCATCTCCAGATGGGTATTGGCGATGGATTTATCCCAGGAAATTTAGATCAAGATATTTATGATGATGTATATATCGTAAGCGACGAAGATGCCATTAATACTGCAAAAGACTTAGCTCGCAAAGAGGGTCTAATGTGCGGTATTTCTAGTGGAACAAATGTGGCAGCGGCTATTGCCCTTGCAAAGAAACTTGGAAAGGGAAAGACAGTGGTGACAGTGCTTCCAGATACAGCTGAAAGATATTTCTCCACACCATTGTTTGATGAATAGAATGACAAAACTAACAGAAGATCAAAAAATCAAAATAGGATTAATCCTAAATAAAGTATGTACTGGACTATTTGTTGCATTCTTTTTAGTTACCTGTGTCATAGTAACGATTGGAATGACAGCATATTTGATTTCAGTAATCACGATTTTTGTTTTATTTGCAATCTGTAGTATAATCTCAAATAGATTTTTAAAAGACTACAAACCTGATAAAAAGAAATAAGGAATAATTATGAAATTTAGACCTTGTATTGATATTCATAACGGAATAGTGAAGCAGATAGTAGGTGGATCTTTGAATAAGGATTCGTCGAAGGCGCTTGAGAACTTTGTTGCAAAACAAAGTGCTAAACGTTATGCAAAAAAGTATAAAAAAGATGGTTTGACTGGTGGACATATAATAATGCTAAACTCTTTGGATTCACCGGCGTATGAATCAACAAAAAAAGAAGCGTTAAAGGCCCTTAAGGTGTATCCAAACGCGATGCAGATAGGCGGTGGAATAAATGATAGAACGGCCGCCGAGTTTATAAGAGCTGGGGCTACTCATGTAATAGTAACGTCATTTGTCTTCTTCGAAGGCCGTATTAATTACAAACACCTTGAGAAATTGGTGGAGGCAGTAGGAGCAGAGAATATAGTTCTCGATCTTAGTTGTAGAAAGAAGGGCGATGACTATTTTGTTGTTACTGATAGATGGCAGAACTTCACAGAAGAGAAAGTTGAGCCAGCGTTATTTGAAAAACTAGACGAATACTGTGACGAGTTCTTAGTTCATGGCGTAGATGCTGAGGGTAAAAAATCCGGAATGGATAAAGAACTAGTTAAGATTCTTGCTAGTTATGAAGGAAATCCGATAACATATGCAGGCGGTATTTCTAAATTAGAACAGATTGATGAACTAAATGAAGCATCTAATGGCAAACTTGATTTCACAATAGGTAGTGCACTTGATATTTTTGGCGGAAATTTAGCCTATGATGATGTGAAAAACTATAAATAGAATAATTAACAAAAATATACTAAAAAAGCCGAGAAAATCGGCTTTTTTGTTGCTTTTTTGGTATCGCAAAATCACCCAAAATATGTTAAAATATAGGGGATTGTGGGACGAAATAATAAGGAGTTAATATATGACAATAATTGAGGCAATAATACTTGGAATTATTCAAGGACTAGCAGAATTTTTACCAATAAGTAGTTCAGGACATTTAGCTATTGCTAAGTTCTTTTTCGGGTTCGAAAATAGTTCGATTTCATTCGATGTATTCTTGCATCTTGGAACTTTGATAGCTGTTTTTGCTGTATTCTATAAAGATATTTTTGAACTAATAAAAGAATTCTTTGGAATATGCGCAGATATAATTTTTAACTTTGTAACACTTCTAAGTGGAAAGAAGAAACCATTTAGAAAAATAATCGGAACTGCATACAGAAGATTTGTTGTTTTAGTTATTGTTTCAACTATTCCAACAGCAATCATTGGTGTGCTAATAAAAGATTTAGTAGAAGAGTCGGCAGCTACACTAATCGTTCCAGGCATCTGCTTGCTTGTGACAGCAGTAATGCTATTCGTTTCGGATATGTTGAAGGACGGAAACAAAGATGAAAAAAACACTTCATGGTGGAACGCATTATTTATAGGTGTTTGCCAAGGTATTGCAACAATGCCTGGTATTTCTAGATCAGGAACAACTATCACAGCAGGCTTGGTTTGTGGTCTTAAAAGAGACTTCGTAGTTAAGTACTCATTCTTGATGTCAATTCCAGCTATTCTAGGTGCGGTTGTTTTAGAGATTCCAGATATGAAAGAAGACTTAGCGAGTACACCAGTTATGTGTTATGTAGCAGGTGTTATTGCGTCAGCAATTGTTGGTTACCTTTGCATAAAAGCTATGCTAGTCATTGTAAAGAAAAAGAAATTCAAATACTTTGCATATTACTGTGCAGTTGTTGGGTTGGCAGCAGTAATAGGAAGTTTTGTTATTAAAAAGTAAACGATAGTGCGATAGCACAAATAGATAAAATTTTTGTGAGGTTTGAAAATGGCAAACAAAAAGTCGAGTAGTAAAAAGAAAACAACTACAAAGAAAAACACAAAGTCTGCATCTTCGAAGAGTGCGGCAGCAAAGAAAGCTGCAGAGACTAGAAGAAAGAATGCAGAAAAGAAGCGCAGAGAAGAAGAAAACAAGGCTAGAAGACAGAAAGTCTTATTTGAAGTTGGCGTTTGGGTTTCAATTCTCATTGGCATTTTCTTGTTCTTGAGTAACTTTGGCATTTGTGGTGATGTAGGAGATTTCTTCAAAGACATTATGCTAGGATTGTTTGGGTTTATGGGATATTTCTTCCCTATAGTCTTGATAATAATCGTGGCACTGTTGTCATACAATAAAAAGAAAAATAAAACAGTAATATTTAGAGTAATTGGAACAGCATTATTATTCATAGATTTGGCTTTGTTTTTCCATTTGTTTACAAATCCAGACTCTACCCTAAGTATTGGAGATTTCTATGACATTGGAAAAAATACTCCTTCTGAGATAAGTGGTGGAGCTGTAGGTGCTCTTTTGGGACAAGCTTTGCATATAGCGTTTGGACTAGTGGGAGCATACTTAGTTGCAATTGCACTTCTAATTATTTCGGGAGTTATGCTTACTGAAAAATCAATCTCACAGTATCTCAAAAGCCGTGGCAAAAATGCAATCGACAAGGCAAAAGAAGATGCAAGAGCTAGAAAAGAATTTGCAGATTCTTACGAACCTGAAGAGGGTGAAGACAGAGCTAGCACAAAGCGTGGTGTAAACTTTGGCGCGACAGAGATTGCTCCGGAGCAACCAAAGCGTGGCAGAAAGAAAGCTGAAACTCCAGCTCAAGAACCTGCTCCAGAAAAACCGGCTGAAATCAAGATTGCTGGATTGGATGATCAACCAGTAGTTGATGACAGTGGATTTGAAGATAGCGACGAAGTAATTGAAATCAAAGAACCAAAACAGAAAAAACTAAATCAGGATGGAGTTCTTCCTGAACCAGCAGACGATGATGCAGTTATTAATGGCGAGTATGAGCCAAAGCCTCGTGAACAAATGACAGATGATGCAAAAGCTGCAATGGAGAGAAAACCTTTCGACGCGGACGCACCTACTGAGGTGAAAGAAGGCGAAGAAATGACAGATAAGCAGAAGAGACTTGCTGACGAAGGAAAAGTTATAGCTCCAACAAAGAAAGTATTCAAATACAAAAAACCACCATTGTCACTTTTGGCTGATGGTGAAGGTGGTGGCAGTGATGTAACAAGAGCAGAGCTCACACAGACTGCCAATAAATTAAAAGATGTACTTGCTGACTTTGGCGTAAACGTAGAAGTTACAAGTGTAAGCAAGGGACCTGCTGTTACTAGATATGAGTTACAACCAGAGCAGGGTACAAGAGTAAACAAGATTACTAACCTTGCAGATGATATTAAACTTGCAATGGCTGCTGAAGATATACGTATCGAGGCACCAATCCCTGGAAAGGCTGCTGTTGGTATTGAAATTCCAAACAGCGGAAGAGATATGGTTCACCTTAAAGACCTACTTACAACTCCAGAGATTAAGGCAGAGAAGTCTAACCTAGCATTCCCAGCAGGTAAAGATATTGCAGGAAAGGTTGTTATTGGCGACGTGGCTAAGATGCCACATATGCTTATTGCAGGTACAACAGGTGCCGGTAAATCGGTATTCACAAACTCAATTTTGATGAGTGTTCTATTTAGAACAACGCCAAATGATGTTCGTGTAGTTGTTATCGACCCTAAGGTTGTAGAGTTCCAAGTTTACAATGGAATTCCACACTTACTATATCCGGTTGTTACTGATCCAAAGAGAGCCGCAGGAATTCTTAACTGGGCAGTGGCAGAGATGACAAACCGTTACAAACAGTTTGCCGATGCCGGAACAAGAGATATTGAAGGATACAATGCAAAAGTTAAAGCTGGTGTCACAGATGCGGATGGAAATCCACTTGAGAAGATGCCACAGATTTTGATTATTATAGACGAGTTGGCCGATCTTATGATGGTTGCTGCGAAGGAAGTGGAGGAAGCAATTTGTCGTTTGGCTCAGTTAGCGCGTGCTGCTGGTATCCATATGGTTATTGCTACACAGCGTCCTTCGGTTGATGTAATCACAGGTTTGATTAAAGCTAACGTACCATCGAGAGTTGCACTTACAGTGGCTTCGGGTACAGACTCACGTACTATCATTGATATGAATGGTGCTGAGAAACTACTTGGTCTTGGTGATATGTTATTCTACCCAGCGGGATATGTTAAACCAATCCGTTTGCAGGGTGCGTTTGTATCAGAAAAAGAAATAAAGGATACAGTCGACTTCATAAAAGCAAACAGTAGTGAAGCCCAATACGAAGAGGGTATTGATGCAAAACTTGCTTCAGATGCTGAAGTGGCAGCTGGCGGTTCCGATGAGAGAGATCCTATCTTCGCCGATGCCGGAAGATTATGTATCCAGAAAGACAAAGGTTCTACTAGTATGATTCAAAGACAGTTCAGAGTTGGCTTTAACAGAGCTGCACGAATAATGGATCAGCTATACGATGCTGGAGTGGTAGGACAGGAAGAGACGAACAAACCTCGAAAGATTCTGATGAGTTTGGAAGATTTCGAAGCAATGCTAAATCAGTAAACAAAAAGGCGAAGGATATCCTTTGCCTTTTAACCATATATTGAGGAAAAATCTTAAGGAGTGAAATTATGAAAACAGATATTGAGATTGCTCAAGAAGCGAAAATGATGCCAATAAAAGATGTGGCAGCAAAGCTTGGAATGACAGAAGATGATTTGGAACTTTACGGAAAGTACAAAGCAAAGATTTCAAATGACTTCT
>CAMZGB010000061.1 GCA_947306285.1 uncultured Lachnospira sp. | reverse complement strand
GAAGATGCTAAGGTAAGATATAAATATGCACCAAATAGTAAGCTTGACGGTAGATTAGGATCAGATGCAGCTGCAGATCATCCTACAGTTATTACTGTATCAGGATATTCATTTGGAGCAGCTGGATCAAGCGGATCAAATGGAGCAAGCAATGGCACAAATGGTGCTGTTAATGGCAACGGAACAGTAAACAGTAATGGTACTGTAAACACAGTTACTACATCAGATGGAACTGTTTCTACTGGTGATTTCACACCAATCGCATGCGGAGCTACAGCAGTTTTAGCTGCAGCAGCTATCGTAGTATTCGCAAAGAGAAGACAAGAAGATTAATAAATAGCAATTACATATAAAAATTGTATAAATTGTACAAAAAAAAGCACCTTTAGGGGTGCTTTTTTTGTTGAATGTAACCGAATCCTTTGATATAATTTTACTTAAGAATATCACTATGTGATCGTTCGTGTAAGTGAAAATTTTTTCAGAATCATAAGGAGGAAACAAAGATGAAAAAATTTGGTCGAAGAGCATTATCTTTAATGCTTGGTTTAGTATTATGCGTTTCATTATTCGCATTTACAGGCTGCGGAGGCAGCAGTTCGGATCCTGCAAGCTCAGGATTAGTTGACAATGATATTAAGGGTGACATCTCAATCATGACTTGGGGTGGTGATGGAAAATACCACGAAGATCTTGGTGCACAAGATTTAAGCCAGAGTCAGTTAACATCTAAGAATGTTGCTCAATACTATGCAGTAGCTAAGAAGTTTAAAGAAGCTTATCCTAATGTAAAGATTAATCTCTTTGCAAAAGCTGGTGACCCTAACCAACCTGGTACACCATCATGGGATCAAGAAATTGAAAACTTCAAATCAGACCACGGTAAATACCCTGACATTTGGGGTGTTGATGATATCATCTCAGATATCAAGAAAGGTCTAGTTGCTGATCTATCAGTATATAAGAACGAAGATTCATACAAATCATACAACAAAGCTTTGATGAAACAGATGAACTACAATGGTATGCAGGCAGGACTTCCATCATTCTCAATTCCTTGGGGTATTTGGGTTAATAAGTCATTGGCAGCAGACAATAACATTGATGTTCCAGATGCTGATTGGGATATCAAGGAATTCACAGATTTCATTTCACAAGCTGATACAAAGACATTCTTTGGTATGAAGTGTGCGGCTACAGACCCAGCTGGTCATGACGGACACGGACCTATGGATATCCTAGATATGGGTGTTCCAACTATCAATAAGCAGATTAAAGAGAAGAACAGCGTTGACCTAAATACAGACGATGTTAAATCACTTCTAAAATATGCTCAGAAGTGGGCTGCTTCATCAGTTGACTCAGCACAAGGTGCAGAGACACTTTCTACAGAGATTGCTGAAGAGAACGGTGGATACTCATGGACATACTTCTGTAACAACAGAACTCTAATTAACGTTGAAGATCCATGGTATTTGACAGACGGTGCTGATGAATCTGCTAAGGATTCTAAGACATATATCAAGGCTAAAGATTGGGACTTCTATCCATTCCCATCAACAGAATTTATGGGTAATGAGAACACAATCAAGCTAGTTGTTGATCCAATTTGTATTCACAACTATGCACTTGATGATGAAAACTCAAAGCTAAGCAAGAAAGAAAAAGCAAAACTTGATTTAGCATACACATTTGCAACATATATGACAGCTTCTACAGAAGCTAGAGAAGCTATCTACAAACAAGCTTGGACAGATAATGGTACAAAGAAAGATTCAGCTGCAGGAGATTCATTCCCAGTTGTAACAGGAGATGCATACGATGCACAGATGGATCTTTGGAACGACCTTCCAGCACACAAGGCATACAAGGGCAAAGAAGGATTCCAGAAGGTTATCAAGATCTTTAAAGAAGGTAACACATGGGATTACGTTGATAAGTGTTGGACAAAGAAGATTATGGAAAACGGTGAAGAAAAATATACTCTAGAAGAGTGGATTAATTGTAACGACAAAGACGTTGCAGGTGCTTGGATGACAGATAAGAACTGGGCAGACTCAGTTAAGTCTAAGTTAGCAGACTGGAATGTTACAATTAACAAACGTATTAAGAAAGCCGACAAAGAATTTAAGGGCGCTCTTAATAAGTACTACGGAATTAAATAATAAAGGGTCCGTAGGGTAAGAGTTAATAGAATTTTGATTAAATCAAACAATGCGGAACTGTCGAAAACTGACGGTTCCGCTTTTGTACTTAAAGATAGATATTTTTAAGTAAAAAGGTAATTTTTTAGAACAGATTGGAGAAAAACAACAATGAAAAAAAGGATAATCACAACATTAATAGTTATAGCGTGTGTCATTGTTGCGGGAATTATTCTCTTCAATTTTGTGTTAAAAACTGATCCTAGCTATGTTAAAGACATAAGCAATGAAGATTTTAAGAAAGCTTATGATGTCTTAAACAAATCCTATCTTGGAAAAGGAGAAGAGCCTGAAGTCTACTACACAGACTTCATCGCCGAAAACAGTACAATTGGCGAGGGCAAAGCTAGTGCAAATGTAGAAGGTGGAGAATCGTCTGCAAGTTTTTATGCAAAAAACAAAGAAGATGAGAATGTTCCTAAATCTGTAACAAAGTACAAGGAAGACATGAAGTCTTTGGCTTATCAAGACAAAGCAAAGTACAATGTTACAGTTAAAAAGAGCGGTTTGTATTATTTGTCGCTAGATTATATTTCAGTGGGAAGTTCACTTACTAACTACACTATAAGTGCTAAGGTGAACGGTAAGCAGGAGTATTCGGAGATGAATACACTTAGACTCCCAATTATCTGGAAAGATACTGATAGGAAAAACTTTGTAAGTAGTGGAGCATTGAAAGAGTTTCCAAAAGATGGATACAAAGATGAGATGACTCCAAAGCAGAACAAAGTTCAAGAGTGGCGAAATGCTTACCTATTCAACAATACATACACATCAACAACTCCATTGTGCTTCTACCTTGAAAAAGGAAACAATGAGATTGAATTTGAAAATGTTTCTTCAGGTGGTTTGGGTGTCGGAACTCTAACAGCTGAAAAGGCAAAGGACAATACAAAATCTTATAAAGAGTACAGCAAAGCACATGGAAGCGAGCCTGTTGTCAGTGATGACAAAAACGCGCTCCAGATTGATGGTGTTAACTATTACAGAAAAAATTCTACAGAAATTACATACGATAACGATGTAGATGATTCACTTACAAGATTCAATATAGATTATAAAAAGATAAACATCTTAAAATGGGGAGAAGCCGGTGTTGAGACAGAATATACATTTGATGTCAAAAAGACTGGTAACTACAACATTGCTTTCCACTTTAAGAACGGAAAGAAAGAGTTTAAGACTTTCGAAACTATAATGATTGACGGAAAAGTGCCTTTCACTGAAATGTACAATTACGCACTTGATTCTGTTCAGTCTGGTTATCAAAATGCCACTTTGAAAGACAAAGATGGTAAAGCATACAAGTTCTATCTCAAAAAGGGTAGACATTCTATTACATTTAAGCAAGAGAATGCTCCTATCATGGAGGCTTACAGATATGCACTTTTGATAGAGAAACACGTTACGAACTTCGACTTGGAAATCAAGAAGATTACTGGTGCAGAACCTGATGAGAACCGTAACTGGAAGATGACTAAGTATATCAAGGCTATTGATGATTACCTAGATTCGTATTCAGATATGATTCAGCACATCAGATACTTGCTTCAAGATTACTCAAACAAAGGAAATGCGGGAGCTATTCTTGCATATCTTGATCAAGCAGATATCTTTATTGATAACATGAAGAAATATCCTGACGATATTGCGCTTCATACATCAGACCTTACTGGACCAGATAACTCAATCTTGGTTTCACTAAGTAACTTTGTCGAAGAATTGACAAAGAACGAGTTCACAATGGACAGAATTTATCTTTGCACAGATGGTTACAAATTGGGCAAAGCGAATAGTTCATTTGGAAGCTCACTTTGGACAGGAATTAAATCTTTGTTGAATACATTTGTCACA
The DNA here is from genome assembly GCA_947306285.1 of uncultured Lachnospira sp. Lineage (GTDB taxonomy): Bacteria > Bacillota > Clostridia > Lachnospirales > Lachnospiraceae > Eubacterium_G. Next base: position 2,292 of record CAMZGB010000061.1, on the reverse strand, counting down.
GATAAATACGATACAAAGATTTCAGATGATAAAGATACAATTACAGTTTGGTTTAACAAGGCTACTACACACGTTAACTTGTTGCAGAAAATGGCCGATGCTGACTTTGTAAAATACTACGAAAAGAAAACTGGAAAGAAGATTAAAGTTCACATCACAGCCATCCCAGATCCATCTAAGTTTACTCTAGCTATCGCAGCTAAGGAAACACCTGATGTGGCTATGGGACTATTATCATATATGCCATTTGACTTGTGTAGCCGTGGAGCTTTATACGACTTCACAAAATTTGATGACTTCTGGACTGTAGCAAATAGATTCCCTACAGGAGCATTTGTATCATATGTATACAACGAGGGAGTATACGCTATTCCAGAGCAGACAGACTTTAACGCTGTTGTTTACAGAAAAGATATCTTTAGACAATTGGGCGTAAAAGTTCCTGATAACTGGGATGAATTGATAGACATTCTTCCTACACTTCAAAGATACGGAAAGAACTTCTATCACAATATTTCACTCGGTATTACAGGATATAAGTGGTTCTACCAGACAGCACCTATGATTCTTCAAAATGGTGGACAACTATATGTTCAGCAAAAAGACGGCATAGTTAAAACTGGAATCGATAGCAAGGATGCTGTTAGAGGACTTCAGTTGCTAGGAGATTTGTTTAACAAATACTCTCTAGAAACATCAGTAAACTCATTCTTCAACTCATTCAGATATTCTAGACTTCCTATCGGAATTATTGGTATGGAAGACTACACACTAATTAAGAATGGTGCGCCAGAATTAGATGGTGAGTGGGAGATTGCTCCATATATTGGAACAGTAAGAGAAGATGGTGTTACAAATAGAACATTCGTTGCCAACGGAACAGGAGCTGCTATCCTTAAAGCTTCGAAGAAGAAAGATGCAGCTTGGGAATTCCTAAAATGGTGGACAAGTAAAGACGTTCAGACAGAGTATACAAATACACTTACATCATCATATGGTAAGACATATTTCTGGCTATCATCTAACTTAGAAGCATTGCAGAACAACCCTATGGAAGAGAAAGACAGAAATGTAATGCTTAAACAGATTAATTGGGTAACAGATGTTACAAGAACACCTGGTCAGTACTTACTAGAGAGAACTATCTCAAACATTTGGACAAACATGGTATTTGACGGTGTTTCAGCGCAAGTCGCAGTCGACGAAAAGAAAGCCGATGTAAACAAGGAAATCACTCGTAAGATGACAGAACTTGGTTACTACAACGACAAAGGTCAATTGATTAAGAAGTTTAAACTTCGTGGTTACGACTGGATCAAGAAGAACCAAGAAAAAGCAGCAAAGAAAGGGGGTAAGAAATAATGGCAGAAGTTGTTGGTAAAAAACATTTTTATCAAAAAGACGGATTTAGATCATTTGGTCTCTTATTCCCTTACGCATTGCTATTTTGTGGATTTATCCTAATCCCTATTATCATAGCGATAGGATTATCTTTTACATACTTTGATGTTATCAATTCCCCAACATTTGCGGGCATGCAAAACTACATCACACTACTTACTGGTGATGAGATTTTCATGAAGTATGTACTTCCAAATACTATCCTATACGCCATAGTAGTAGGTGTGGGAGGATATGCGCTCTCATTTATCATGGCTTGGATTTTGGCCCAAGTTACACCGAGAGCACGTACATTATATGCATTGGCATTCTATACACCTTCACTTGCAGGTATGATTATGATTCCTTACGTTTGGAAGATTATCTTCTCAGGTGACCAGGCAGGTCTTGCAAATGCGTATTTGATGAAATTTGGATTTATAGACCAACCGATTCAGTGGTTGCTGTCCTCGGATTATTTTATGCCGATTATGATTTTCATATCCCTATGGTCATCGATGAACATCGGTTTCTTGGCGATGCTTTCAGGTATTATGAATATCGACCAAGAGTTATATGAAGCGGCATACGTGGATGGTATTAGCAATAGAGCACAAGAGATTATTTACATCACTGTGCCTTCTATGAAACCACAGATGTTATTCGGTGCGGTTATGTCTATTGTAAACGCCTTCAACATGGGCTGGATTGGTGTACAGTTAGCAGGTGCTAACCCAACGCCAGAGTACGCCGGTCAGTTGATTGCTAACCACATAGACGATTATGCCTATATTAGATACGAGATGGGATATGCTTCGGCCATATCTGTAGCACTCCTCGCGCTAGTATGGGTTTGTAGTAGAGTAGCAAACAATCTCTTTACAGAGAAAGATGAATATTAGAAAGGAGGAA
>CAMZGB010000060.1 GCA_947306285.1 uncultured Lachnospira sp. | reverse complement strand
ACCCCCGACCCACGGCTTAGAAGGCCGTTGCTCTATCCAGCTGAGCTACGAACACACATTATATGTTTAAAACATATAATCAAAGCGGGTGATGGGAATCGAACCCACATATCCAGCTTGGAAGGCTGGTGTTCTACCACTGAACTACACCCGCAGATACGTCGGGGTGACAGGATTCGAACCTGCGACCTCCTGATCCCAAATCAGGCGCTCTAGCCAAGCTGAGCCACACCCCGTTAAACGGCGCCAATTCACAGCGCAACTGTTATTATAAAAGAACATAGGGGCAATGTCAACACATTTTTTAGGCCTAATCCGGTCTCTTTCGACGTTAAAATTATACAGTTTTTATCTCGAAATTGCACTCTCCATCATCATCAATTTCCATCAATAAATAGGTAGGTTGTGCCTCATATTGTCTAGGTCTTTCAATACTTCCTGGGTTAGCAATTGTCACTTTTTCGCCTTCATCTAGCACTGGCACATGTGTATGCCCAAATAGGGCCACATCACACCCATTTTCAAGTGCTGTATAGTACAATTTCTCGTAACCATAGTTTACACCAAATTGGTGGCCATGTGAAGCAAAAATTTTAATTGGTCCCACACTAAACACATCAGAATCGGGATATGTGGAGCCCCAATCGCAATTTCCTCTAAAAATCCTCACTCCATATGGAACAAGCATGCGCAATTCCTCTTCCTGGTGCCCAATATCTCCTAGATGTATCATCAAATCTATATCTTTATTCTTTTTCACTACTTTTTTAATGTTTCGAAGAGATCCATGAGAATCACTAAAAACAAGGACTTTGTACACTACTTAAATCTCCTCTTCATAACTTCTTTCATCTGCTCTAGAGCTTTACCTCTATGGCTAATACTATTCTTAAGTTCAGGCGTCATCTCTCCAGTTGTCATCTCATATTCCGGTACATAAACTATAGGATCATATCCAAAGCCATTTGTACCTTTTTGTTCATACCCGATTAGACCCTCAATTGTTCCATAGCAAGTCTCCACCTCGCCATCCGGGAAGACCATAGCCATTGCACACGCAAATCTAGCTGATCTCTCATCACCTTTGGCATCCTTTAGCTTTTCAATAATATAATCATTTTTTATCTCGTATGGAGTATCTTCTCCTAAAAATCTTGAAGAATAAACACCAGGAGCTCCGTCTAAGTAATCCACTTCCAATCCAGAATCGTCTGCCAAAGCAATCTCGCCAGTCAAATCGCAGATAGCCTTTGCCTTTATTATTGCATTCTCCTCAAAGGTAGTTCCTGTCTCTTCAATATCGACATCAATACCCATCTCCGACATAGGAACGAGCTTAACATCAAACCCTTCCATCATCATATTTACTTCTCTAATTTTATTCTTGTTTGTAGTTGCAAATATTATCTTTTTCATAATTACCTCTTATCTGTATATGCTTTTAAACAAACATTACACTTCTGCTTTTCAACTGAACCCCAGTTTTTCCCGTCAGGACTAATAAATCCTTCTCCATCTTTTAAATCAACCTTTTTCTTCATTGATTTTCTTGTAGCCTCTACCGGCACTAATTTCAAACTCTTTTCTTTGTTGTGTGCTTTTACTATTATACTAAACTTTTTGCCTTTTTCGACATCATAACCCTTATCAAGATTAAGAGTATAGAAGCCTTTATTTTCAACTGAAGTGCTTGCTGCCACATGCGTTCTTGAATTCAAAGAATTAACTCCCGTATAGTTTTCGCAAACAAATACTTCGTAATCTGTTTTCTCCTCTGTTGCATAAAATCCGACAGCTTTTATCTTCTCATCATTCTTAGCCTTAAAGTTATTAGCAAAATACACATTAGTCTTGTCTTTATAACCCATTGTCGCTGTCCAGCCAAACAAATCGCTCTGGTAAATATTATCGTAATTATCCACATCTTCTATTTGAGTGTAGCAAACACTTACTTCGCCGAAGGCAACACTGTCGTATGATACGTAGAACAATCCATCCTGGCCGAAATCCTTGCCCCAACTATTTAGACAGATAAATGCTCCATCTCTCTTCACTCTTATTGGGAAATTCTCCTTTGGATAATTGTCATCCCACCCCACAACAACAACGTCGTGATTTGCTTTGCTATCACCACGGTAAGCATATGATGCCGTTTTTGAGTTGTAATATGGAGACCCATCGACCGAAACTGAACGTTGCAAATAAATAGATGTTTCCACTCCACCATATTTAAATACCATTCGTTTCATTTCTTCTTGATCTTTTGGTGTAAGAATTTGAGCAGACTGAATATGCTTCTTTATCTTTCCATAACCATTTGCATTGTCGGAAACCGGACCATTCCAAGATGTCAAATATGCCATTGAGAATGAATAGTCTCCTCCATTTTTAATGTCACTGTACTTTGCACTATAATCAATCAAATGTTTTCTCGAAAACTCATACTTCTCGTTTGGAAGCAAAGATGACTCAATGGCCGAAAGTGTTGCATATGCCCAACACGTTGTGCTCTGACCTTGGTCTTGAACTTTAGGAAGCCTACCTTCTTCTCCATAATTATATCTAGTTGGAAGTGCATTTCCTAATGCCGTGTCTGTAAGTGTGGCAGTGTTCGTTTCATTCTCCCACTTGTATGCAAATCCCAAGTAATTTTCAAAAAGACTTGAAGGAATATAAATTACCCCATCCTTCTTTATAACTTTTTCTTTTATTGTATAATCGCTACCATTAATTTTGACTTTGCTAGAGCCTTCCTTAAGAATAGCTTTAGTATTGCCTTTAATTACAACGACAGTTTTTCCTTTATATTTAAGACAAGCACAATTCAAGTTTTTCTCAACCACTTCTGTAGGAATCATCAAATTCATTTTAGGGCTCATAAAAAACTTACCCTTGCTAGGATAAACTCTCTTTTTGTTTACAATTACAATAATGCCCTTCTGATTTATAGACTCTGCCTTAATCTTTGCAAAGTCAGCATCTGATTCAATCTTTGCATTGCCCTGATCAACTGTCTGATAAGTGACCAAGCCAAAAGCAACCGCAAATGCGATTATACATAGAACTATTAATGTTGTTATTAACTTAGTATTTCTATACTTCATTAGTTCTCCTAGTCTTTTTTCCTTTTAGGTGGCTTTGGCCCTAGGAATTGATAAAAGTAAGTCTTTATCATTCCGTTATAAATCTTTCTATTCTTGGTTGGCTTAACTCCCATATCCTTCGGCGCGTCCTCGTACGAAGTAATCACAAAAGCTGACCAACTATCTAGCTGTTTATATTGTCTACCAAGTTTTTCATACAAAACTTTTATCTGCTCTCTGTCTTCAAGCCTCTCTCCGTAAGGTGGATTCGTAATAATAAAGCCGTACTTTTTCGGATGACTTAAATCCCCCACATCTCGTACTTGAAAATGAATCAAGTCTTCGACGCCTGCCAAATGCGCATTCTTTCTGCACATCTCAATTGCTTCTTTATCTATGTCATATCCCTGAATGTCAGTTTCCACATCCAAGTTTACCTTCTCATTTGCTTCATTCACTGCCTCGTACCAACACTTCTTATCAATAATGTTTGTCCATTTTTCCGCAGTGAATTCTCTTTCCAATCCTGGAGCTATATTTGCTGCAATTAAGGCCGCCTCAATAGGAAATGTTCCACAACCGCAGAATGGATCAACTAAAATCCTATCCTCTCTCCACGGTGTTAGCATAATGAGCGCTGCCGCCAAGGTCTCAGATATTGGAGCCTTTGCTGTGTTTTTTCTATAGCCACGTTTGTGAAGCGACTCGCCCGATGTATCGAGTGCCACTATCACTTCATCTTTATATAGGAAAACTCTGATTGGATACTCATCACCGTCTTCGTCGAACCAATCAACATGATACTTTTGTTTTAAATTCTCTACTATTGCCTTCTTAACAATACTCTGAATATCTGATGGACTAAACAATTGGCTCTTAACTGAACTAGCTTTTTTAACCCAAAACTTTCCATTCTTTGGAATAAATTCATCCCAATCTAATGCTTTAATACCTTCGAAAAGCTCGTCATATGTTGTTGCCTTAAATCTAGACACAACAATCATAACCCTCTCAGCAGTTCTTAAGTTAATGTTTGCACGACAAACAGCCAATGCGTCCCCTTTAAAGGTCACACGGCCATCCTCAACCTGCTCAATCTCGTATCCCAGGTCAATTATTTCTCGTTTTAATACTGCTTCCACGCCAAAATGGCAAGGAGCCATCAGTGTTAATTCTCTCATTTCTCCACTCTCACAATGAGTATTATAACAGAAAAAAGAGACGATACAAATCGTCTCTAGCGTGCATGAAAGGATTCGAACCCTCGACCTTCTGGTCCGTAGCCAGACGCTCTATCCAGCTGAGCTACATGCACAAGTTTCGCAAATGCGACGGTGTTTATTTTACACCACCACAGTGTTTATGTCAATTTATTATGTAGTGCATATAGCCTACTTTACTTTCTTAAAACTATTTGTATAAATGTAACCAGTATAGCCATTGTATACTACTTTTGAATATCCCAATGACTTATAATAGTACACTGTTACCTTAGCACCCTTTGGAATCTTTGTAAGAGATGCTCCATATTTTAGATTAGTGCTCGCATACAATGTAGTCGCACTCTTTGTGTATCTATACCAATATTTTTTAAACTTTCCAGGTGTTTTGTAAGTCCTCTTCAACTTCGAAGGTGTATCGCCCCAAGTCTTTAAGTAAAAATGTGGCATATCGCTGAAACCATTCCAGTCTCCACCCCAAGCGAGTCCCGTGGTCTTAATTATCTTAGCAGCCTTCGCCAAAAGGTTTACATTATACATCTTTTTCTTTGATCCATTTATTGCGATATCAAAAGCAACTCCCCACTGATGCTGCGACGAATAACTCTTGCCTTTGGCATAAGTCACAATATTTCCTGGCTTCGTACGTCCTTGTGCATACAAAGAATCTTGGTATTTCTTTGACCTAAAACCTTCAGTAATAATCAAATAAAGACCTTTTTTGTTACACTTCTTCAAAGCCTGTTTTAGTTTAAGTTGTAAGTAAGGATGAAGTTTTGAAACATTTATATTGATTTTATTTTTCTTACTTAAATTCATAGGATCATCATAAGATGTAGATGCATCCGACTTTATTCCATAGTAAGTTACTCCATCAATAAATTTAAGCTCCTGAACTTTGTAAAAATACTCTTTTCCAGACACTATATCCTTATCCTCATACGAACTATCGGAATATGATACTTTATCTATCTTTTCCCAATTCACTTTATCAGTTGAACGATAAATCATATATGCTGAAGCATCCGGATTTTTAACCCATGTAATTACAACTCTGTCTGTATATGCGTGATGTATTACTGACTTAACAGCAGCTGGAACAGCTATCACTTGCATAGATGACGCACTTTTTGCCTGATACTTCTTCTTGTAATTCTTAATTTTATATGGACGAACGATATACTGATACACTACCCCAGTCTCTACATTTGGATCAGTATAATTCTTGTTTCTAGTAATATCGTATTCTTCAAAGGGCTCGCCATCCTCACTTCTAAGAATGCTATAACCGCTGGCCTTCTTTGTATTTGTCCATTTTATTTGAATTCCAGTCTTTGTATTTTTAATACTAGTTATTGTGACAGACGAAGCGGCCTGTGTCTTCGTCGAAGGCACAAGCGATCCTAATAATATTAAACTCAATACTAAACAAATTACTCTTTTCATAACTTCAAATAAGATACCATTCAATTGTTATAGAAATAAAAGCACCCGATTTCGGATGCTTTTAATGCCGGCGACCGGAATCGAACCGGTACTGTGTTGCCACAACAGGATTTTAAGTCCTGCGCGTCTGCCAGTTCCGCCACGCCGGCACGTGGATTTATATTGCGCCTCCCACGACTAGCGCTAGTGGGACCTACAGGGCTCGAACCTGTGACCCTCTGCTTGTAAGGCAGATGCTCTCCCAGCTGAGCTAAGATCCCATCTCGAGTGGACCTGCAGGGACTCGAACCCCGGACAAACCGGTTATGAGCCGGTTGCTCTAACCAACTGAGCTACAGGTCCTTATTAGAGCCGACGAGCGGACTTGAACCGCTAACCTGCTGATTACAAATCAGCTGCTCTGCCAATTGAGCCACGTCGGCAGGTTAGGAACGAACGAGCAGCTGATTTCATCAGCACTGCTCTGCCTCATATTGACCTACGGTCAATATGCACAAATTGAGCCACTCATCATAACCTAAAAAATAAGGCATATCACTAAATAGTAATATGCCAATGACTCCAAGGGGATTTGAACCCCTGTTACCGCCGTGAAAGGGCGGTGTCTT
>CAMZGB010000059.1 GCA_947306285.1 uncultured Lachnospira sp. | reverse complement strand
AAGCCTTCAATGGTTTCATCTAATAAAACTGATACATGATTGAAATCCATAAGACTTATCCTCCTATATTCCTAACTCTGCCATATACTCGGATAGCTCTTCCATGTCGATACTGTCTTCTGAATCACCAATGAACTTATCGCTGTTTTCTTTCCATTTATCTACATCCCAAATTTCCATACGATTTCCAACTCCGACCCAGACAACTTCTTTGTCTAGTAGGGCGTATTCCCTCAAAGCTGAATTAACTAGGACACGTCCCAACTTATCAGCTTCGAGGTTACTAGCGCCCGCGAGGAAAAATCGATTGAAATTTCTAACTTTCATATTTGTCATAGGTAGCTCTTCAAGTTTGCTAACTACTTTTTCCCAAGACTCTCTGGAGAAAGCATACAAACAATTTTCGCCCAATCCCTTAGTAACAACTACCTGGTTACCAAGTTCATCACGAAACTTAGAAGGGACTACTACCCTTCCTTTTGTATCCATTTTCTGTTTATGTTCGCCAATAAACATACTGTTTCTCCTTGGGTAACAAATCCGGGAATTTACCACTATCTACCATTTGTTACCATCTTTTACCACCTATACAAAGAGTTTATACTATTTTTTCCACTTTTGCAACCCTTTTTTTCAACTTTTTTAAAAAGTTTTTTAGGCGTTTTAGCCCATAAAAAAAGGAGTTTCGACGAATCGAAACTCCTAAAGTTAGTATTTTTTCTTCTATATAAGTGGATTTTTTGATTTTTCCACTTTTCTTAAAAATCTACCCTAATTTTCCACTTTGTGTTTTTTTCTAATTATTATCTCTGCTACTATTGCGCCTACCACAAGCAATGCTGATAAAACTTGTGATACAGGCCAACCCCATGGCAATAATAGTTGATCACTTCTTATTCCTTCGATGAAGAATCTTCCAAGTCCATATCCACCTAAGTACCAGATAAACACTTCTCCCTGAAATGCTTTCTTTCTTCTAAATATAAGTATTAGTATTAAAAGCACTAGATTCCAAAGTGATTCATAAAGAAATGTTGGGTGAACTTGTACATAGTCTTCGCCGGAGAATAATCTCATAGCAAATGGATTGCCATTTCCTGTAGCCACGCCATAAGCTTCTCTGTTTACGAAGTTGCCCCAACGACCAATGATTTGTCCGACAAGGAGTCCAAGTATAGCCGTATCAGCAACTCGTCCGAAATGCAATTTCTTAACCTTGCAAAAGATAATGACTGTGACAACTGCTCCTATAACTCCACCATAGATTGCTAGTCCACCGCCTCGAATATTTATTATCTCTCCAAAATGATTTCCATAGTAATCCCATCTAAAGATTACGTAGTAGAGCCTTGCACAGACTACTCCTACTATAATTACAAAGATGGCCAGGTCAATATATGTATTATAGTTTTGGCCTGTCTTCTTTGCTTCATAAAGTACAAGCATGATTCCGAGCAACATTCCCACCGCAATTATTACTCCATAAAAAGAAATCTCAAACCCAAAAACGCTAAACGATTTTGGGAGTGAGTTTATCTTAATGTGTAAGTTTGGAAATTCAATAGCTGTAGCTATTCTTGATATCATTTATTCTCCTTATACATTGAAACGGAATGTTATTACATCACCGTCTTTTACTACATAGTCTTTTCCTTCTTGTCCAACTAAACCTTTTTCTTTCGCTTTTGCAATCGAACCCAACTCGATTAGATTGTCATATGAAACAACTTCAGCACAAATAAATCCACGTTCGAAGTCTGTGTGAATCTTTCCTGCAGCCTGTGGCGCCTTAGTTCCTTCTTTAATAGTCCAAGCTCTAGTCTCATCCTCTCCTGAAGTTAAATAACTAATCAAACCAAGAAGTGAGTAGCTCGCCTTAATAAGTTTGTCTAAGCCTGACTCTTTTATACCTAAGTCCTCTAAGAACATCTGCTTTTCTTCATCATCTAGTTCTGAAATCTCTTGTTCAATCTCAGCACTTATCACAAATACTTCTGAGTTAGTTTCTTTTGCATACTCTCTAACCTTCTGTACTTGCTCATTTGATGCGCCGTCATCTGCCAAGTCATCTTCAGAAACATTTGCCGCATAGATAACCGGCTTAGCAGTTAGCAAGTTGTACTCTGCCATCCATTCTTCTTCGTCTTCGTCATCTATTTCAAAGTTAATTGCAAGATTTCCATCTTCTAGAAATGCTTTGATACGCTCCATAAAGTCTAACTCTTTTGCAACTGTTTTATCATTCTTTGCTGCTCTAGCAGCTTTAGCAATACGACGCTCTAAAATTTCTGCATCCGAGAAAATCAATTCATAATTGATTGTCTCAATATCTCTTAGCGGATCAATAGTTCCATCCACATGCACTATATTATCGTTTTCAAAACATCTAACAACGTGAACTATAGCATCCACCTCACGGATGTTTGCCAAGAATTGGTTTCCAAGACCCTCACCCTTTGATGCGCCCTTAACTAATCCAGCAATATCCACAAATTCAATAACCGCCGGAATACTTTTCTTTGAATTATATAAAGCAGTAAGCTTATCCACACGCTCGTCCGGAACTGTTACCACACCCACGTTTGGGTCTATAGTACAGAACGGATAGTTCGCCGATTCCGCCCCTGCTTTTGTTAATGAATTAAATAGGGTACTTTTTCCTACATTTGGCAACCCTACGATACCTAACTTCATATTGTCCTCCTAAATATGTCTATTTTTGTTTAAAATCTTTAATCATTTTGACATTGTTAGTATCAACTTGATTTTCCCACTCTTTACATTTTGCTTTCCAAGCCTTTTTGCTAATTTGAAAATCTTTTGTATTCTCAGGTTTTCCAACCTTAGCATACAAGTAGTTTATCTTATCTTTCTTTCCATATTTCATAGAAAGTGTGCTCACATATTCAAAACCTCCATCTCTCATATGAAGTTTTGAAATCTCAGCATCATCTGCTCCGCCCGAAGCTTGATTCAAAATCATCTTGTCTTTCATCAAATAGTAAGTGTTTTTGCTCCAGCCTTCAAGCAGTCTCTTTATACCTTCTCCTGTATATTGGTATACTGCAATAATGTAATTGTTCAATTTATCTTTTTTATCAATAAGAGAAACAAGTAGTTCCTCTGTTCCGTCGCCATCTAAGTCAGCAAATGTATAGCCAATTCTCTCAGGTAAATTTTTCTCCTTAGCTACCTCGCCGAAACCAGTTGTAAGCTTCTGCTTGTTTTTAATATCTTTTGTCTTATTACTCTTGCAGACGTCAGCATATTCTTTCAATTGCATTCCAAACAAACTCTCGCCCTTTGTCCATGCAATAGTAGTTGCTTCTTGCTTCTTCTTTTCACTACAACTACAACCCGCCAACAAAGCGACCATCATAACCGCCAGGAAAAAGCTTATAATTCTTTTCATAACTCTACTCCTAATTAAAACTGTTCAAACTTCTTTTTAAACGCTTTAACATTCTCTTCTATGTCCGAGCCGAAGACCGCAGACCCAGCCACAACAACATTCGCACCTGCTTCCAATGGAATGCTTACATTATCAAGTTTGACTCCGCCATCCACTTCTAGCAAACAATCGTAACCTTCACCTTCTATTACTGCACTTAATATTTCAATCTTTTCAGTGCACTCATCAATGTACGACTGTCCGCCAAAACCAGGGTGAACCGTCATAACAACGATCAAATCAATCATAGCTATATATGAAGCCATATCCTCGAGTGGTGTTTCTGGATTAATAGCAAGTCCAGCTTTCTTGCCCATAGAATGAATAGCATCTATAGTGGCAGCCACGTCTTCGCAGGCCTCCACATGTATAGTAATATAATCAGAACCAGCCTCTGCGAACTGCTTCACATATCTTATTGGCTCTTCAACCATCAAGTGAACATCCAATACTTTGTCTGTAACTTTTCTTATATCTTTAACGACCGGAACACCAATAGATATGTTTGGCACGAACATGCCATCCATCACATCCACGTGAATCCATTCGCTTCCCGCTTTATCTGCAATTTCAATATCACGACCTAGATTTGCAAAATCCGCCGATAAAATTGATGGTGCTAATTTAATCATATTAACTCCTTTAATACTGATTCTCTTGCTCTTTTAATTCATTATAAAATGCTTTATAACTTTCATATCTACTCTCAGATATTTTTCCATCTTCTAGTGCTTTCTTAACTGCACAATCAGGTTCGTTTAAATGTGCACAGCCGATAAATCGACACTCGTTTGTATATAAAGAAAATTCCGGAAAATAATCCTCAAGTTTTTCTTTTGTCATTCCTGGAATAAACAGTGAGCCAAAACCTGGTGTGTCAAACACATACGTATCATCATCCGTCTTAAAAATCTCCGAATGACGGGTTGTATGTTTGCCTCGACCAATCTTTTCGCTGATGTCTCCAGTCTCCATGACCGCATCTTGCTTAATAGCATTTAGCATAGAAGATTTGCCAACACCCGAAGGTCCGGCAAATACTGTACTCTTGCCTTTAAGCACTTTCTTCACCTCATCCACTCCTTCATTCTCTGTGGCCGAGGTAAAAATCACTTTGTAGCCTGCGTTCCTGTATATAGTTGCAAGCTCGTCGGCAAAATCTTTATTACCAATATCTGTCTTATTAAAACAGATAATAGTCTCAATGTTTTGATACTCCATTCCCACCAAAAACTTATCCAACAAATTCAAATTTGGGTTTGGAGCCTTAAGTGCAAACACAATCATAGCTTGATCAATGTTTGCCACAGCAGGTCTAATAAGTTCATTTTCTCTTTCGAGAATCTCTGTAATGTTTCCTTCTTTGTCTCCTTCATGGGTAATCTCAAATACCACATTATCACCCACCAAAGGTTTTATATCCTTATTTCTAAATATTCCTTTGGCTTTACATTCAAAAATACCATCCGAAGAATCTACATAATAAAAGCCTGCTATTCCTTTAATTATCTTTCCCTGCATATTCACCTATTTAAGATTAATAGTATCTTCCACTACTATCTTTCCATCTACCAAAAGTTCAATCTTGGCAGTGCCCTTCTTTTTGCCGGAGAATTTATAAACATAGTCACCCGGCCATTTAGCCACGTTGTTATATTTTGGATTTACTTCCTGGGCAGAACCATTACAAAGGACAGAAACTACACCCTTCTTAATCTGTTTGCCGTTTTCGTCCACTAAGTCTTCCTTAGCAAAACTATATGTAGCAGAATACTTGCCCTCTTTAGGCCCCTTACTTATGACAAGACCAATTGATGTACCAACTGGCGCTTTTGTACCTGCCTTAATAATCTGTCTAATAACAGTACCTTTCTTAATCTTTTCATCTTCAACTTCTGTAACTGCGCCCACGCCGAAGCCTGCAGATCTAATTGAACTTTGTGCACTCGACTGAGTCTTTCCAACTACATCTGGAACAGTAGAGAGTTTCTCACCACTACTATTTTGTCCACGACTAACAGTTAGTTTCACTGTGTCATGTTTGCTAACAGGAGCCTTCTCAGCCGGACTACAATCTATAACTTGTCCTATCTTCATTGAACTAAACTCATATTTAATCTTCCAATTTAGTCCAACTTCATCTAGTTTATCAGTAACTTTATTTAAATCTTTTCCAATAATATCATCAGGAACATTAATCTTTTCAGGTCCCTTACTCAAAGTCAAATTGATAGTTGAATTTTTCTGAATAGTCTTTCCTGGGTCCTCACTTTGACGAAGAATATAATTTGCTGGATACTCATCAGAAAACTCTGAATCAGAATTATATGTAAAACCTAATCCAGCGTCATGCAATGTCTCCTCCGCCTCTTCTTTATTCAAGCCAACAACATTTGGCATTTCAACCTTATTAGGGTCAGTTGTAACTTGCTCTTGGTCGTCACTCTCAGGCAACGAAATACTTCCACCAGTAATAAGACTAGTCACAATAATCGCAATAATAATAAGAGCCAACACACCAACACAAATACCACCGACAGTCAAAAGCTTATCCATCTTTGGATTCACTACATCAATGTCATCTTCGTCATCACTCTTCTTTGGCGTGATAACTACTCCTGGTATTTTCTCGCGCTCTTCGTCGGTAATCATAATGGTTGATGTAGAGTCATCCACTTCGTCCATCACGACGAAATCAGTATCCGGCTCAACCAAACTTCTCTTAAGATCTGCAATAAGTAGCGCAGTCTTAGGATATCTATTGTTAACATTTCTCTGTGTACACTTGAGAATAATTTTTTCTAAACTGATTGGAACATTGTCCAAATACTCCTTAACACTTGGAACATTGTTTTGAATGTGCATTAAAGCAATTGAAACTGTTGATTCCCCGTCGAAAGGAACCTTTCCAGTAAGCATCTCGAACAT
>CAMZGB010000058.1 GCA_947306285.1 uncultured Lachnospira sp. | reverse complement strand
GCGTCTTCTGCAAAGATAAGATTGCATTAGTTCCAGATCACTACACACCAAATAAGGATATTAAGTCTGCAGAACTTTACAAGTGCGTAAAGGACTTTGCCAAGGATAATGATATAACAAACTACTTTGAGACAGGTAGAGTTGGAATTGAGCATGCTTTGCTTCCAGAAAAAGGATTAGTGGTAGCTGGCGATGTTGTTATTGGTGCTGACTCACACACTTGTACATATGGTGCGCTTGGCGCATTCTCAACAGGTGTTGGAAGTACTGATATGGCTGCAGGTATGGCCACAGGCAAAGCTTGGTTTAAAGTGCCATCAGCTATCAAATTCAATTTGACAGGCAAGTTAAACGAATGGGTTTCAGGTAAGGATGTTATCCTTCACATTATCGGAATGATTGGTGTGGATGGAGCACTTTATCAGTCAATGGAATTTGTGGGCGAGGGTGTTCACAGTTTGACAATGGATGATAGATTTGCAATGGCAAACATGGCTATAGAAGCTGGCGGAAAGAATGGAATCTTTATCGTGGACGACTTGACTAAAGAATATATGGATGAGCATTCGGATAAAGAATATACAATCTTTGAGCCAGACGAAGATGCAGAGTATGTGGAAGAATATACAATTGATTTAAGTGAGATTAAATCTACAGTTTCATTCCCACATTTGCCAGAGAACACACACACTATCGATGAGATAGATGATATTAAAATAGATCAAGTTGTAATTGGCTCATGTACAAACGGCCGAATTCAAGATATGCGTGAGGCTGCCAAGATCTTCGAAGGAAGAAAAGTGGCAGACGGAGTTCGTTGTATCGTGTTCCCAGCAACTCAGGACATTTATTTGAAATGTATTGAAGAGGGAATTATGACTACGTTTATTAAGGCTGGTTGTGCAGTAAGTACACCTACATGTGGACCTTGTCTT
The DNA here is from genome assembly GCA_947306285.1 of uncultured Lachnospira sp. Classification (GTDB taxonomy): domain Bacteria; phylum Bacillota; class Clostridia; order Lachnospirales; family Lachnospiraceae; genus Eubacterium_G. Next base: position 5,494 of record CAMZGB010000058.1, on the reverse strand, counting down.
GGTGGACATATGGGAATTCTTGCTAAGGGCGAGAGAGCCGTTGCTACCACAAACAGAAACTTTGTAGGTCGTATGGGTGACCCTGAATCAGAAGTTTACTTGTCATCACCTGCTGTTGCTGCAGCAAGTGCAATCACAGGCAAGATTTCTGGTCCAGCAGAACTTGGACTATAGGAGGCAAATATGAAAGCAGAAGGTAAAGTTTTTAAATTTGGAGATAACGTAGATACAGACGTAATTATTCCAGCTAGATACTTGAATGACCCTGATCCAAAGGCGTTGGCAAGTCACTGTATGGAAGATATAGATAAAGATTTTGCAAGCAAGGTGAAAGAGGGAGATATTATCGTTGCTGATAAGAACTTTGGTTGTGGCTCATCAAGAGAGCATGCACCTATCTCTATCAAGGCTTGTGGGGTTAGTTGCGTTATTGCAGATACATTCGCGAGAATTTTCTACCGCAACTCAATCAATATTGGACTTCCTATTATCGAATGTCCAGAGGCAGCTGCAGGTATATCTGACGGCGACGAAGTAGAAGTGGACTTCGACACAGGTGTTATTGTGAACAAAACTACAGGTGCTGAGTTTAAAGGTCAGCCATTCCCTGAGTTTATGCAAAACATTATTACTAAGGGTGGATTAGTAAATTACATTAACGATAAATAAAGCGAGGAAACATGAAAGAGATATTATACAAAAGTACAAGAAGTGAAGACGGAGCTCTAAAGGCATCAGAAGCTATCCTAAAAGGTTTGGCTGATGATGGTGGTTTGTTCGTGCCAATCGAACTACCAGAACTTGATAAGAGCATGAAGGAACTTGCTGGCATGAAATACCAGGAAGTTGCTTATGAAGTTATGAAACTTTTCTTCACAGACTTTACAGAAGAAGAATTAAAGAAGTGTATTGATAAAGCTTACGATGAGAAGTTTGACACTGAAGAGATTGCACCTTTGGCGCAGGTGAAAGATCCATATCACTTGGAACTTTTCCATGGACCAACAATTGCGTTTAAGGATATGGCACTTCAGATTTTGCCACACCTTCTAACTACATCAGCAAAGAAGAATGGTGTCGATAACGAAATCGTAATCTTGACGGCTACATCTGGTGACACAGGTAAGGCTGCGTTAGCTGGTTTTGCAGATGTTGAGGGAACAAAGATTATTGTTTTCTATCCTGACGGTGGAGTTAGTCCTATTCAGGAAAAACAGATGGTTACACAAAAAGGTGATAACACACATGTAGTTGCTATCAAAGGTAACTTTGACGAAGCACAGACAGGTGTTAAAAATATATTCAACAACAAAGAGTTAGCTGAAGAGATGGCATCTAAAGGATTCCAGTTCTCATCTGCAAACTCAATCAATATTGGAAGACTTGTTCCCCAGGTTGCATACTATGTTTACTCATATGCAAAACTTTTGGCAGAGGGCAAGATTGAAGATGGTGAGAAGATTAACGTGGTTGTTCCAACAGGAAACTTTGGAAATATCTTGGCAGCTTTCTATGCAAAGAATCTTGGCACACCAATTGATAAGTTGATTTGTGCATCAAACGAGAACAAAGTGCTATACGACTTCTTTAATACTGGTGAGTATGACAAGAACCGTGAGTTTATTTTGACATCATCTCCATCTATGGATATTTTGATATCAAGTAACTTAGAGAGACTTATCTACCATGCAACAGGAAACGATGCTTCAAAGAATAAGTCATTTATGGATGATCTTCAGAGTGGTGGTAAGTATGAGATTACTGATGAGATGAGAGCGAAGTTAACTGATTTCGTCGGAGACTTTGCAGACGAGCAGGAGACTGCTGACACAATAAAGAGAATTTACGAAGATACAGGATATATTATGGACACTCATACATCAGTTGCTAGATGTGTGTATGATAAGTATGTCGAGAAGACTGGCGATAACAAAGCGACAGTCATTGCATCAACAGCTAGTCCATTTAAGTTTACAAGAGCAGTAATGAATGCTATTGATTCTAAGTATGAGTCAATGGAAGATTTTGAGTTAGTGGACGAGTTGTCTAGAATTGGAAACATTGAGATTCCAAACGCAATTGAAGAAATCAGAAATGCAGACATTAAACATAACACAAAGTGTGAGACAGAAGAGATGGAGAATATCGTTAAAGATTTTCTTGGGATATAAGAGGTGAAGGATGGGCCAACAGGTTCAAACAAAAAGAATTGCATATTGGGATAATCTAAAAGCGTTTTTAATATTCACTGTCGTATTGGGGCATTTATTACTTAATGTTACTTACAAAGGTGGAGTGATTAATTCGCTTTTCGATTATATTTATATTTTCCATATGCCTGCATTTGTTTTGGTGTCAGGTTACTTCAGTAAAAGTTATATAAAGAAGGGCGCGCCACAAGTAGGTAAATTGTTTGGATTCTTGATACTATTTGTCATCTTCAAAGTCCTCCTTTGGTTAGAGGCAATGGCATTGTCAGGTAAGGCAATTACTTTGGATTTAATTTACACATCAAATGCACCATGGTATTTGTTTGCATTGTTTGTATGGTATTTGTTGCTTCCGGCAATAGTAAAACTAGGAAAGAATGTGGCAATCATTGGAACAATTTTGGTGAGTGTATTATTGCCTATTAATGAAGGTGTTGGCTACACATTCTCTTCAAATAGGATAATCATTTTCTTGATGTTCTTTGTTATCGGTTATTACTTTGATTATAAAATAATAGAGAAACTTAAAACGAATCTGCTTAGAGTTATTTCAGTAGTTTATCTAATAGCTGTTGCAGTGTTTGTTTACTTTAATCAAGATTTGTTTGCAAAGTTTGGACCAATTCTATATGCAAGTCATTCATACTCAAGCATTAAAGCAAGCTTATGGGTTTCATTAATAGCAAAAGTTGTTTGGATTGTATTAGCTATGACAATGATTTTGGCAATTATGATTTTGTGTCCAAAGAAAAATCTATTCTTCACATATGTTGGAAGAGGAACGTTGAGTGTATTTATAATTCACTTGTTAATTAGGGATTGTTTGGTGCACTTCAAATGGTTTAAATGGTTTGATCAAAATCAATACACATTGATTATTAGTGCGGTAGTAATTGCACTAATTATATGTTTCGTCTTCGCCGAAAAGCATATAGTCAAATTGTTTAACGGTGCATTTAAAATAGTTAAACCAAAAGGGGAAAAATATGAATAATTTTTACGGAATGCTTGCAAGAATGAAATATATTAACCGTTGGGGACTTATGAGAACAGTGGACAGTGAGAATATTGCTGAGCACAGTTTGGAAGTCGCTATCATTGCGCACGCTTTGGCGGTTATTGGAAATACATACTTCGGAAAAGACCTAGATCCGGATAGAATCGCAGTGATTGGAATTATGCATGATACTGCAGAGATTATTACTGGTGATATGCCTACGCCTATCAAGTACTTTGCACCGGAAATTAGAGACTCTTATAAGAAGGTGGAAGATATTGCGGTTAACAAGTTAATCAAAGAACTTCCAGAAGAGATGCAACCAGAGTATGAGAAGGTTATGGGTGTGGAAGATGACCCAGATTACAAGTATGTAAAAGCAGCTGATAAGTTATCGGCTTACATCAAATGTCTAGAAGAAGAGGACATGGGAAATAACGACTTTAAAGAAGCAAAGGATTCTATTAAGCAGATTATTGATGATATGGAAATGGAAGAAGTTGAATACTTTATGGAACATTTCATTGAGTCATATAATCAGACTTTGGACGAGATAAATTAATGGGAAAGACAGTCTATATTGCGGAAAAGCCTAGTGTGGCAGCAGAGTTTGCCAAGGCGTTAAAACTTAAAACTTCGAAGCGCGACGGATATATGGAAGGTGATGATTCAATAGTAACATGGTGTGTTGGACACTTGGTGACTATGAGCTACCCAGAAGTATATGATGAAAAGTATAAGAAATGGAGTTTAAAGGATCTTCCTTTTATACCAGAAGATTGGAAGTACGAAGTAATCAGTAGCGTTAAGAAGCAGTTTAAAATAGTAAAAGGTATCCTCACTCGTGATGATGTGGATACCATTTATGTGTGTACTGACTCTGGACGAGAGGGTGAGTATATTTATAGACTTGTGGCTCAGGCTGCAGGCGTCAAAGGAAAAACACAGAAACGTGTTTGGATTGACTCGCAGACTGAAGAAGAAATTTTACGAGGTATTAAAGAAGCAAAAGATTTAAGTGAATACAATAACCTTTCAGACTCAGCATACCTTAGGGCAAAAGAAGACTACTTGATGGGTATTAACTTTTCAAGACTTCTTACTCTAAAGTATGGTCAGTCTGTTAACAATTACTTAAAAGGTGGCAAATGGAAATCTATAAATGTCGGTCGTGTTATGACTTGCGTGCTTGGTATGATTTGTCAAAGAGAGCGCGAGATTAGAGATTTCGTGAAAACACCATTTTATAGAGTGATTGCTAATGTAGACATTGGAAACAGAAGTGTCGATACTGAGTGGAAGTCAAAGAAGGGTTCAAAGTTTTTTGAATCACCTCTTCTATATAAGGAGAATGGTTTTAAAGAGAAGACTTCGGCGGTGGCTTTAATTAATGGTATTGAAGAAAACCAACCACTTAAGATGAAGGTTAAGAGTATCACTATAAAGGATGAGAAGAAGCAACCACCTTTACTTTACAATTTGGCAGAACTTCAAAATGACTGTTCAAAGATGTTTAAGATTAGTCCATCGGACACATTAAATGTTGTTCAGCAATTGTATGAGAGTAAGCTCGTTACTTATCCAAGAACTGATGCCAGAGTAATTTCGACAGCAGTTGCAAAACAGATTGACAGAAACATTAAGGGACTGCTTAGTTACACGCCTTGTGCAGCGTTTGCTAAAAACATTTTGGATAACAACATGCACAGTGGTTTAGAGAAAACCAAGTATGTAAATGATAAAAAAATTACAGATCACTATGCAATTATCCCAACAGGCCAGGGATTAGGCGGACTTGGAAAGCAGAGTGAAATAAATAGAAAAGTTTATATGGTGATTGTTAGAAGGTTCTTAAGTATTTTCTATCCGCCAGCTATTTATAAGAAGGCTAACTTGGTGGGCGAGATGCCATCTACCTTCGACGGGGACAACTTTACAGAGCAGTTCAGCGCAAATTTTAAGATTCTAGTTCAGAAGGGATATTTTGAGATTTCTGGCGTTCCAAAATCAAAAAAGAACGACGATGAAAATGATGAACCTTTAGATGAAGAATTCTTTAAAATACTGTATAATGTATCTAAGGGCGACGAGCTAGAAGTGGGCGGATTTGATATAAAAGAAGGCGAAACTACACCGCCAAAGAGATATACATCTGGTTCACTAATTTTAGCGATGGAAAACGCTGGACAGCTAATAGAAGATGAAGACTTGAGAGCCCAGATTAAAGGTTCTGGAATCGGCACAAGTGCTACTAGAGCTGAGATTATAAAGAAGCTTACAAACATCA
>CAMZGB010000057.1 GCA_947306285.1 uncultured Lachnospira sp. | reverse complement strand
TAAAACTTACTTACTCTTCTTCAACGGTTTGAGAGTATATTACACTATGGCAAATTACTTGTCAACAATTTTTTTATAAACTTTTAAAAATTAAGTCTTTCCCCATTAGCGAGCATTCTTTGATATAATAAAAAAGATAGATATTAAGGAGATTATAGTTTGAAAAAGTTTTATCATTCAATATTTGATATCGACGAAATAAACACAGGCAGACAGTTCGAGTTTGATATGGCAAAGGCAATGATTTTACTTTGTCTTCCATTTATTCATCTCGTTATTCAGCTTTGTAGTGATGCTTCACTAGAGGGCGGTTTGCCTTATCTTTTTGATACAATAATTGGTGGTCCTTTGGCTGCACCTGTTTTTATGTTTGCTATGGGATTTGGAATGAACTATGCAAGAAAAAGAAATCCTAGACACTATGTAATGCATGCTGTAGGAATTGGAATTGCCGGAATCATCCTTAATGTTTTTAGATTCTTAATTCCAATGCTTATCGGATACTTTACTACAAAGAACTACGACTACTATTTAGAACCTTTGCCTGGCAGAATGCTTACGAGTGACATTTTTCAATTTGCATTTTTTGCACTTATTATCATTGCAATCTTTATTAAATTTAATGTTTCAAAGAAAGTAATGATTTTGATAGGAATTGTTTTTCTACTTATTGGAAACATACCTGTACTTATTGGACAGCCTGCAAATGATATTGATACAGGAAACTATGTTTTGAATATGCTTTTGGGATACATTATTCCTACTGAAGATCACACTAGAACCATTTTCTCAGACTTTCCAGTTGTAAGTTGGCTCATAATGCCAATCAGTGGATATGTTTTTGGTTCACAACTACTTAAAATAAAAAACAAGGATAAGTTTTATGCAATCTTTAGCCCAATCTGCTTAGTGGCTAGTATCATTTACTTTTACTTTGGAATCAAGTTTGAGCATGGCATGTTCGGCGAAGGCCAAAACTGCTACTACCACATCAGAATAGAGGATGCACTAATTTGTATCGTGGCAGCTATTGCAGTTTTAGGCATTTATCATTTCTTAGGAAAAATACTTCCAATGAGAATTAAAGGTTGGATTGAGGTTTTAAGCAAAGCCCTCACTCCTTTCTACTGCGTTCACTGGGTGTTCGTAATAGTTATAAGTCAGTTGTTCCTATTCAACTTTGGCGCTCCACACGGAGACTTTAGCAAAGTTGGAAAGGTGGACTTTGTTTCTATTGGATGGGTGATGTTTATTGGTGTCTGCATCGATATTGTTGGAATTGCAATTGCAGTTAATTGGAAAAAATATAGAGCACGAAAATCTTTCGGTTTTAATAAATAATTTTTCATACGGAGGAAATTATGAAAAATAAAAAGTATAAGAAGACAATCAGTAAAAAAACTACCTTTGGATTAACACTCCTAGGTTTGTTTATGATTATCTGTGTAGCTGCCTGTGTGGCATTTATTTACCAGAATCAGTTAGACAGAAATTATAAGAGTTTAACAAAGAGTTATGGTAAAACCGCTTCAGATTTTATTGATGGTGATTATGTTGAACAAATTGTCAAAACTCCCGATAAAGACAGAGGAAAATTCTTTGATGATAAGTACTATAAGGAAGTTCAAAAGTTTTTAGATACTATCCAAAAAGATAGTGATATTAAATACTACTATGTCTTCGAACCACGCGATAAGAATTTAAAATACATTTGGGATTCAGATACTATAAAAGAACCTGAGAATTTAACTACAAGTGATGAAGACTATATGACAGATGGTAAGGCTTTTTCACAAAAAGCTTTTAAAAAGAATCCAAAAATAGATATTCGTTATTTTGATGATGAAACTTACGGTAAAATAGTTTCATCATTCTATCCTATTTACAACAGCAAAGGCGACCCAGTCGCTTTAGTGGGTGTAGATATTTCTACTCCATATATCATAGAAAGGCTACTTCATTTTATTATTGCCGTTATTTTGGCAGTTCTAGTTGTGACAATGATTGCCGAGATTACTTGGTTCAGATATATGAAGAAGAAACTAATTATTCCACTTCACACACTAAACGATGCATCTAAAAATATGGTTGCTAACTTGGAAGAAGATACGGAAGTAGAAATTAACATTAATACTCACGATGAGATTGAGGAACTGGCAGATTCATTTACGTATATGAATTCAGAACTTCGTGACTACATTAAAAAGATTGCTGGTCTCACTGCCGAGAAAGAGCGTATCGGTGCTGAGCTAGATATCGCACGTAATATTCAGAACGGAATGCTGCCTAGCACTTTCCCTCCTTTCCCTGATCACACGGATTTCGACTTGTACGCATCAATGGATGCTGCAAAGGAAGTGGGCGGAGACTTCTACGACTACTTCTTGTTAGACGATGACCACTTAGGCTTGGTTATTGCAGACGTGTCAGGAAAGGGTGTTCCCGCAGCACTTACAATGATGTCTACTAAAATTCTAATTTCAAACACTGCTAAGACAAATCCAGATTCTCCTGCAAAGGTATTGGAGGAAGTTAACAATCAGATAGCCGAAAACAACAATGCTGATATGTTTGTAACTGCTTGGTTTGGTATTTTAGAACTATCAACTGGAAATCTTACTTGCGCAAATGCTGGACATGAATATCCAGTAATATACAGAGAAGGCAAAAAATATGAATTATTCAAGGATAAACATGGTCTAGTACTTGGTGGTATGTCTGAGTCGAAATATACTGAATATACCATTAAATTGGATAAGGGTGATGTACTTTATGTTTATACAGACGGTGTTCCAGAAGCCACAGATAAAGACTTAAATCAGATGGGAATGGATTATATGATAGACGCACTTAACGGTATTAATTCTACTAATCCAGAAGTTGTTATAAGCGATATGCACAATGCGATAGATGACTTCATCAAAGGCGCTGAACAGTTTGACGATATCACAATGTTGTGCGTTAGATATCGTGGGTAAAAAAAGCACAACAAAAAGGATTGTCATTTACGACAATCCTTTTTTTATTCGTATTTTTTTTGACCGTATTCGGTGGCTTTTTCCCAATCTTCATATGGTATCATCTGATCCCAGTATGCTTTAATTGATTTCATTTCTCTTTGATAAACATTTACTAACTTATTCTTGAAATCAAGATGCTCTTGATCTATTTTTGGAAGACTAGATGGAATTGGAGTTCCTTTGTAATAGAACTTACCGAAATACCATAACTTATCATATATTCCCAAAAATTGACTCTGTAGTGAAGCAATTTTATTTATTTTCAAGTGGTGTCTATGACCAGTCTCTCCCGTTGGACTGTGAGTGACAATCTGATCCCACTCCTTATACTTCAAAGCTTTTGTTATATCAATTTGTGCACCATCGTAAACGTATGTCCAGTTGTCTTTGTCGTACACACCATCTTCATCAGCCTCTGCTTTTCTGTAAATATCTGGATAATCTAGTATGATTCCCTTTGAGTTTGACAACTCTAGCATTTGATAAAACTCTTTTCTTCTATATTCCGTATAGTTGTTTGTCATACAAAGCACATACCAACCATCTTCCATTAAATGAGCACCGCCCCAAAGAGCGTCATCATCAGGATGTGCAACTATCATTAGTTTATTGCACTTGTCAATTCCAGAATCTTTCAATTGTTTCTCGCTTAACATGCCTTTTTCGCACTTTGCATCAATCTCAACAACCTTTTTCCATTTACCTTGATAAGTACTCATTTCTAAGAAAGCCTTACCAGGGCGACTCATTTTTATCACTCCATCTTGTGTTGCTATTAGTATAGAAGTGTCATGCGATTTATATGTTATTTTATCTTTGGTAATATTGACAAACTCTGGATGAAGTTGAACTGACTTTCCGTAATCTACTACTAATTTATTATCCTCATCAATGCTTGTTTCTTCGAAGAATAATCCTGGTTCTCTTTTGCCCTGAATTGGAAACTGAGCTTTATTCTTTGTTTTACTCGAACAAAGTGTAATTACAGCAAGTCCTTCTCCACGAACCTTAACTACTCCCTTTTTGTTAACAGTAGCTACCTTTTTGTTTGATGAAGACCATTTAAGCGTTTCTTCATGTGTAGCCGGCTTAATCTTCTTTTTCAAGTAGTATTTTTTTCCAACAAAAAACTGGTTATTGCCAACAGATTTAAGTTCAATGGACTTCACGCCCGTCTTAACTGTTAATCTGCATTTGTATTTATACTTTACATATCGAAAGCCCATCAGTCCCATTACTTTAATGGTTACTTTAGTCTTTCCTTTTTTAAGTTTTATTACATTTCCGTTTTCGTCAAACTTTAAGACTTTTTCATTCTTTGAAATATACTTTATTTTTTGATTAATTAATTCTGCTGATTTGTCATAATCTAAGACAAATGATAAATTTTGGCTTGTATAAACTGTCTTTTTCTTCGTCTGACCTTGTTTAAGTTTAATCTTAGTCTGTTTAACCTTTTGAGTATTATTAATAGGCTGAGTTTCCGCAGCCAAAGAGGTTTGAGAATTAGCAATTCCTAATCCCAAAACAGCTATTAATAATAACGCCAACAATCTGGTCTTTTTCATAGTTTACCCTCTATTAATAATCCACTAATATGATTAAACATTATTATGATATAAATTTGAAAAACCTCAAATATTATAGCACAGGTGTCTCTTCTTTTACATTGTAACCTGCGTCATTTAAATCTTTCATTATTTGAGCCTTGTGTTCGTGTCCGAAGCACTCCAGAGTAAGTTTTAACTCAACCGCCGCATTTCTATTTACTGATACGAATTGGTTGTGCTCTAGTTTGATTACATTACCTTTAGCTTCCGCAATCTTTGAAGCAACCTTAACCAATTCTCCAGGCTTGTCTGGAAGTAAAACTGAAATTGTGAACACTCGTCCTCGTTGAATTAGTCCGTGCTGCAATATGGATGACATAGTAATTACATCCATATTTCCGCCACTCATTATTGATACAACCTTTTTATCTTTGCAGTCTAAGTGTTTTAAAGCTGCCACAGCGAGTAATCCCGAATTCTCTGCAATCAATTTGTGGTTTTCAACCATATCTAAAAATACATCAATCAACTCTTCATCTTTGACAGTGATGATGTCATCTAAACATTTTTGTACATAAGGGAAAATCTTTTCACCCGGAGTCATAACTGCAGTACCATCCGCTATAGTGTTTGCGCTTGGGAGTGTAACAACTTTTCCTGCCTCAATCGATGCTTTCATACAAGCAGCATTTTCCGGCTCTACGCCTATCACTTTAACTCTAGGGTTTAAAAGTTTTGCTAAAGTTCCCACTCCAGCAGCTAATCCGCCACCACCGATAGGAACTAAAATCACATCAACAGTAGGAAGTTCCTTAATAATCTCCATTGCGATTGTTCCCTGTCCTGCCGCAACATCCAAATCATCAAATGGATGAATGAATGTATATCCTTTTTCTTCAGCAAGTTTGAGAGCATACTCGCAAGCCTCATCATACACGTCTCCATAGAGGATTACTTCGGCGCCGTAGCTCTTTGTACGCTCAACCTTCATAAGTGGTGTGATATTTGGCATAACGATTGTAGCCTTCACCCCATACTTTTTGGCAGCGTAAGCCACACCCTGAGCATGGTTTCCAGCTGATGCTGTTATGAAACCTTTAGCTCTCTCTTCATCTGAAAGAGTACTAATCTTGTAATAAGATCCTCTCACCTTATATGCGCCTGTAAATTGCATATTTTCAGGCTTCAAATAAACTTGGTTTCCAGTCTGCTCACTAAAATAGTCACTGTAAACCAAGTTTGTTTCTTTTATAACTTTATTCACTACTTCACTAGCTTGTTCAAATTGTTCTAGTGTGAGTTTTTCCATAAGAATTCCTCCGTAATTATACGCAAGTATATCCGCCGTCTACCGGAAGTGTAACACCTGTCACATATGTTGACTTGTCAGAAGCCAAGAACAATGTTGCTGTGTCTAACTCTCCTTCTACGCCGTAGCGCTCAACTGGGATAACTGTCTGTGCATACTGTTTGAAATCTTCAGTATCAAGAGTTTCTTTTGTAAGTTCAGTATAGAAATATCCTGGACAAATACAGTTAACTGTTATGCCCTTTGTCGCCCACTCTGCTGCAAGTGCACGAGTAAGGTTAATCAAACCACCCTTTGCAGCGTGATATGGTGAAGAACCTGCAACCTTGTTACCAACAATTCCGTACATAGACGCGATGTTGATAATTCTACCGTAACCTGCTGGAAGCATAGCATCTCTAGCTACCTCTCTTGCTACCTTAAAAGCACCAGCAAGGTCTACTTGCATCTCCCAATCAAATACTTCGTCTTCGACCAACTCAGCTGGAGCAATAGCACCAGTACCTGCGTTGTTAATCAATATATCTATTCTTCCAAAAGTATCCATTGTCTTTAGGACTACTTCCTTAATGTTCTCAGTGTCAGTGATATC
>CAMZGB010000056.1 GCA_947306285.1 uncultured Lachnospira sp. | reverse complement strand
GAAATCAAAGACAAAGAATTTATCGTTTTCGTAGGACCATCAGGTTGTGGTAAGTCTACTACACTTCGTATGATCGCTGGTTTGGAAGAAATTTCATCTGGTGAGTTGTACATTGGAGACAGACTTGTAAACGACGTAGAGCCTAAGGACAGAGATATCGCAATGGTATTCCAGAACTACGCTCTATATCCACATATGACAGTTTACGATAACATGGCGTTCGGTCTAAAACTTAGAAAAGTTCCAAAGGCTGAGCAGGAAAGATTAGTAAAGGAAGCAGCTAAGATCTTGGATCTTGAAGCACTACTTGATCGTAAGCCAAAGGCTTTATCAGGTGGTCAGAGACAGCGTGTGGCTATGGGACGTGCAATCGTTCGTAACCCTAAAGTATTCTTAATGGATGAGCCTCTATCAAACTTGGATGCTAAGTTGAGAGTACAGATGCGTGTCGAGATTGCTAAGCTTCACAAAGATCTAGATGCTACAATCATCTACGTAACACACGACCAGACAGAGGCTATGACTCTAGGTACAAGAATCATCGTTATGAAAGACGGTGTTGTACAGCAGGTTGATTCACCAAAGAACTTGTATGACAAGCCAGCTAACTTATTCGTTGCTGGATTTATGGGTTCACCACAGATGAACTTCATCAACTGTGAAGTTGAAAAACAAGGTGATGACATTATGCTTCACATTGGTCAGGCTCGTACATATATTAAGGTTCCAGCAGATCAGGCTAAGGCATTAGTTGATGGCGGATATGTTGGCAAAGAAGTTATCATGGGTATCAGACCAGAAGATATTCACGACGAAGAGAGTTTCATCGAAATGTCTCCAGATAGTAAGTTCACAACAACTATCAAGATTTACGAGTTGCTTGGTGCAGAAGTACACCTACACTTTGACATTGAAGGAACAGAGTGTGCAGCTAAGGTTAACGCTCGTACAGACGCTAGAGTTGGCGACGAAGTTACTATGGCTATGGACATTAACAAGATTCATATCTTCGATAAAGACACAGAAGAAGTTATTACAAACTAATAATATTTTTCATACATAATCTAAGCCTAAATGATGGTTTAGAATTAAGGAAAAAGCATCCTGAAAATAGTGTTAAATGGCACTAAAAAGGGTGCTTTTTTCTTGTATTTTTATAGTGTCTGATTTACAATTATAGTTAGTGTGATGCACGTATTTTTGTGGTGCAAAACAGTGGTTTTTAAGGGGTTTTTATGATTTCGATTAAAGTATTAAAAGATACATTAAACGGCATTAAGAAAATATCAAATGTTGATTTATTTGTGTACGATTTGAATGGAAAAATTGTGGCAAATACATCAGATGTTGATGATAAAATTTCTGATGCCGTTATTAAATTTATAGAAACAAAAGATACAAAGAACGAAAAATCATCACTTTGTCTTTATAAACTTGTAACTAACCAGATTCTTGTGGCAAAAGGAAAAGATGCCAAAGTGATTGGTGAGATGACTGCTTTTCAGATTGAAAACTTGGATAGCAATTCAGATAAAGCATCAGATGAAAATGAATTCTTAAAGAAACTTATTTCAAATGATATCCTTCCTACTGATTTGAAGAATCAGACAAAACAGTTAGGAGTAGAAGTAAAGGGTAATAAGTGCATTTTCATCATAGAGTCAGAGCACGAGAAAAATGGAATAGTTATTGAAGCATTGAAAAATGTTTTGGTGGACGATTCAGATTTGATTTCAGATGTGGATGATAAAAACATTGTTTTGGTTAAAGAGTTAGTTGATACAAAAGACTATGAAGAAGCATCTAACATTGCATATTCAATTGTGGATATGTTAAACACTGAAATTATGCAAAATGCTAGAGTTGCATATAGTTCAATCATTACCAATATAAAAGAAACAGCTACTGCGTACAACGAAGCAAGAATGGCTTTGGAAATTGGTGATATCTTTAAAAACGAAGAACAAGTTATTCCATATAATTCAATTGGAATAGAAAAACTAATTTACCAGATGCCATTTTCCGCATGCGAAGACTTCCTCAACGAAGTGTTCGACGGGGAAGTGCCAGAGGTATTGGATTCAGAGACTGCTGTAACAGTAGAAAAAATGTTTGAGAACAACCTAAATATTTCAGAGACTGCTAGGCAATTGTTTATTCACAGAAATACATTAGTTTATAGATTAGATAAAATTCATAACAACACGGGATTTGATTTGCGTGAATTTGAAGATGCAATGATGTTTAGGGTTGTTATGATGATGAAAAAATACATTGAATATATGAGTGACTTGGAGAACTAAATGATTGAAGTAAAAAATGTCACAAAATCATATGGGAATGGACTTCCAGCCATCAAGAATCTTAACATGAAGATAGATGATGGCGAATTTGTGTTTGTGGTAGGTGCCAGTGGTTCTGGTAAATCTACTTTTATTAAGTTGCTTCTAAGAGAATTGAAACCTACTGAGGGAACTATCGAGATAAATGGTCAGGATATTTCAAAATTAAGATCTAAAGGCGTGGCAAAATACAGAAGAAACGTAGGAGTAGTGTTCCAAGACTTTAGACTTTTAACTGACAGAGATGTTTACTCAAATATAACGTTTGCACAGCATGTTATTGGAGTGGATAAAAAAGAGATTAAGAAAAATACTGCCAGAGTATTGTCTTTGGTAGGTCTTTCAGAAAAGTATAGATCAAACCCAGATGAGTTATCAGGTGGAGAGCAGCAAAGAGTATCTCTTGCTAGAGCGTTAGTAAACAAGCCTGACATTCTTTTGGCGGATGAGCCTACTGGAAACTTAGACCCAGAAAACTCTTGGGAGATTATGCAACTTCTAGATAAAGTAAACCAGCAGGGAACTACTGTGATAGTGGTTACTCACAATATGGAAATTGTCGATAAGATGCAAAAGAGAGTTGTTACCCTAAAGCAAGGCGTAAAAATTAATGACAGCAAGGGGGTAGAATAATGAGTGGTAAAAGTGCAAGATATTGCTTCAAGCAAGGCTTGATTAATATAAAAAGAAATAAACTATACTCGATAGCATCCATAGGAACAGTTGCTGCGTGTATTTTTCTTATTAGTGTAATCTTAGCGATTATTATTAATGTAAATTATATGGAGAAAAAGCTTGAGCAGCAGGTTGGCGTGACAGTTTTCTTCGAAAACAATACTACTCAAGAAAAGATTGATGAGATTGGAAAACTGATTAAGGCTGACAAGTTAGTTAAGTCTTTGAAGTTTACTTCGGCGGAGAAAGCTTGGAACGAGTTTAAAAAAGATTACTTTAAAGATGACCCAGATTTGGCAAAAGGATTTGAAAAGAATAATCCATTGGCAAACTCTGCGTCATTCACAATATATTTAAAAAACATCAAGGCACAAGAAAAGTTTGCGAAAGCTGTAAAAAAGATAGACGGAATCAGAAAAGTTAAGCATTCAAGAAAGGCTAAAGCCACCCTCACAAATTTAGAAAGACTTTTGGGATATGCATCAATCGTCCTAATTGTTATATTGCTCGGTGTTGGCATTTTCCTAATCAGTAATACTGTAATGATTGGAATAAACGTCCGCTCCGAAGAAATTAAAATTATGAAATTGATTGGTTCGACGAACAGTTTTGTTCGTGCGCCATTTGTAATAGAAGGTGTAGTGATAGGATTGATTGGTTCATTGATTCCACTTGTTGTATTGTTTGTGGCTTATCAGAACTTGATTCAACTTATCATTAATAAGTTTGGTGTGTTTGCAAGGAATATTTCATTCGCACCACAGAGCATGGTTTTTACAATTCTAATTCCAATAGGACTTGGAATAGGAGTGGGAATCGGATTGCTTGGGTCGTTCTTCTCGATTAGAAAACATTTGAAGGTTTAAAAAAGATGAAAAAGATTTTTAAAACAATTTTATCTTTAGTTTTAGTGGCATCTTTGTCGCTTACTTCGATTGCAATCGTAAAGAGTGACAAGATGAAGGATTTGAAAAAGCAGAAGGAATCTGTTCAGGCAAAAAAAGAAAATTATAAGAAAAAGAAGAGTGAGGCAAAGAAGTATTTAAACACAGTTGATAAACAACTTACAAATGTTTCAACTCAAATATATGAGAATGAGAAAAAGTTAAATAAAACTGAAAAGGATATTACTAAAACAAAGAAGAAATTAACTAAGGCAAAAGAGAGTGTTAAAGAGCAGAACCAAGATATGCAAAAACGAATTCAGTTTATGTATGAAAATGGTGACTCAGAGATGTTGGATATGTTGCTTAATTCAAAGAGCATAACTGACTTTCTAAACAAAGCAGAATACATTACAGAACTATCGTCATATGATAGGAAGATGTTTAACAAACTAAAGAGTACTCAAGATAAGATAGCAAAGGCGAAAAAGACACTAAGCGATGAAAAGGATAACTTGATTGCACTTCAGGAAAAACAAAAATCAGAAAAAGCATCGCTCAAAAAACTTGAGGCTAGTAAAAAGAAAGAACTATCAGGTTACGATGATTTAATTAGTAATACAGAGGCATCTGAAAAGAAAATAGCAGCTGAGATTGCAGCGCAACAGGCGGCTATTCAACAAGCAGAGCAGGCTGAAAAACAATACAATCAGGAAGCAGCAAAGACTCCTAAATACAAAGGAAGCAAAGGAACTCCGGGTGGAGGTTGGACATGGCCTTGTCCATCCAGTCACACGATAACTTCTGAGTTTGGTTATAGAAAAGATCCATTTGGAAAAAGTAGTGGTGGATTCCATTCGGGAATTGATATAGGCGCATCGGCTGGTGCTCCTGTTGTAGCAGCTAGTGCTGGTACGGTTGCGTGGTCTAACTTTAGTTCGACGGCGGGTAACTGGATTGGCATAAGTCATGGTAACGGAGTGGTTAGTGTGTATATGCATATGTCGTCGCTCATAGCTCCTGCTGGAAAGCACGTCAACAAAGGTGAAACAATTGGACTGGTTGGAACTACCGGTTCATCCACTGGAAATCATTTGCATTTCGGTGTGCAGTTGAACGGGTCATATGTGAACCCACATAGTTATGTAGGATAAAGACAAAAACAATGCGTCTGGAAACTATTCTAGACGCATTGATAAATTTATAAACTGAAAATGAGAGGACAAAAATGAATAAGAAAAGTTTTGGAATGGGCTTTTTGCTCGGAATAATAGCCACAGTAATTGTTGCTGTGGGCGTAGGCATTGGTATCTATTTGGCTTCGCCGAAGGATACTACTGTCAGTGAAATGTCTGCTAAAAAAATGAACTTAATTGAGCAATTGATTGACACATATTACTTTGGCAAAATCAATAAGAAGAATCTAAGTGAAGGTACATACAAAGGACTAGTAAGTGGATTGGATGATCCATACTCTGAGTATTTCACGAAAGCGGAATATAAGTCTCAATTGGAAGAAAACTCTGGCAAATATGTTGGTATTGGAGCTATAGTTTCAAGAAATGAAAAAAATGGAATCATTTCTGTTTTGAAAGTGTTTGATGATAGTCCAGCTAAGAAAGCCGGCTTGAAAAAAGGTGACATTATTGCACAGGTAAACGGCAAGGATGTTACTGGAAAAGAATTGTCACAGGTTGTAATGAAAATCAAAGGCAAGGAAAACACAAAGGTTAACATAAAAATTCTTGATCCTAAGACTACGAAGTATAAAAAACTTTCTATAATTAGAAAACCTGTCGATGCTCCTAGTGTTGAGTCAAAGATTGTAGATAAAAAGAAAAAGATAGGTTATGTGGCAATATCAGAGTTTGATGAAAACACTGCAGGACAGTTTGAGAAAGAACTTGGCAAACTTAAAAAACAAAAAGTAAAAGGAATCATTTTTGATTTGAGATATAACCCAGGTGGAATGTATGATGTTGTTTGCCAAATAGTTGATGACATTTTGCCAAAGGGAACTATTGTTTTTACAAAAGATAAATATGGAAACAGAGAAGAAGAAAAATCTGACGCGAGTTGTCTAAAGATACCAATGGTTGTTCTTCAAAATGAGGGAAGTGCTAGTGCCTCTGAAATCTTTGCAGGAGCAGTTCAGGATTTCAAGGCGGGCACCATTGTTGGAACACAGAGTTATGGAAAAGGTGTAGTACAAAATACATATCCATTCTCAGATGGAACAGCACTTAAACTAACGATTAAGAAATACTATACACCAAGTGGTAGAAATATTAACGGCAAAGGAATCACCCCAGATGTAAAGGTGGAGAATGATGGAAAAACTGACAAACAGCTTAATACGGCAAAAGACATTTTGCGTAAGAAAATAAAGTAGGAGATTTAAAATGAAACTTTTAACTTTGATTTTGAAACAGACAGAACTTATAAGCGAGCTAAACGATGAGCTTGGAAATATAGGAGTAAAGCACGGTACAATTATCGATGCTAAAAGTATGACGGCTGGACTTAATGCTTGGTCAGATGATTCAATCATTATGGGTGGTTTGTTTAGACGTGTTAAAAACTTTGAATACAATGAAGAGTGTAAGATGCTTATGTTTGTTTTAAAAGATGAGCAGATTCAGCCAGTGCGTGAAGTTATCAATCAGGTTATTGGAGATATCAGTCAGTCGGGAAC
>CAMZGB010000055.1 GCA_947306285.1 uncultured Lachnospira sp. | reverse complement strand
GAATTCATATAAGCCCCACCAATTTTAGAAATGATGGGGCTTGTTACAACCTTTAATAGCACCCTTCCAGGTACTGTATGATATAAAAATCTTAAAATTTTTGATTCTTTGTAATCCATTTTTTATATGTTATCCTGCAAAAAATCTATGAACCGCCTTTAAAAATGTAAACACTTCTTTTTGGAGACTTGTGAAGAACAATAGAATTATAAACTCAATCGCTCCAAAGGCTACCATAATGTAAATCCAAACATTGCTTGGCTTTGTAATCTTGAATTTAGCAATAAACAACACTCCTACAATAACCAAAAGCGCAAAGTACAAATGTGAAATGTCGTAACCCCAAATATCTGCTATTGTGTATCTCACAATAAGGAAAGTAGGGAAAATCAAAGCTGTACTAGTAACCGGAAGTCCGAAGTAATATTTTTTTCTGTCTAGACCTTCGCTTTGAGTTTCTTCACAAGTTACATTGAAATATGCAAGTCTTATGAGTGCTGCTAAAACAAACAAAACACAAATAATATATATAACCCAAATTGGAATTTTACCTATAAATGGGTCTCTCACAAAATTGAAAATCTTCTTCTCAAAACCACCATTTGATCTGTTGTAAAGTGCCATTCCCAAACATACCGGCAACACTCCAAATGCTACCAAATCTGAGAGTGAATCTATCTGAACTCCAAAACCTTTTTGGAGTTTTGTTCTGTTTTTCTTTGTGCGAGCCACTTTGCCGTCGAAGGTGTCGCACAATCCACAAAATAGCAAGAACACCATTCCAATATATGGATGTCCCGGATCAGTAAGCGTCACAAAAATACCTGTACTCGCTGAAAGTACAGAAATGTAAGTAAGTATTACGGTGTAATCATATACTCCTAACATTATTTTTTCTTCTTTCTCCTGAAATTGTATTTACTATATACCGCTAATGTAAATATACCACATATTAAGACGCATACATAGAATGAAATACCTCTACTCACTAATTCTACACTAACTGTATCCTTTAGTAAATGTTCAAACCCATCAACGTATAAATAATCTGCTGCTCCAATAGCTCCTGGAATAGGAACCGCATTTGAGCCGAGTGCTACGAATCCTTGAATCGAAAATGCTTTTAGTGCACCTCTAAAACCGTGTGTAACGCCAATATAAACAAATACTGAAACTAAAATCTGTGAAACCCTCTGCAAGAAGTTACACAAAAATGCTTTGGACAAAGTTTTTTTATTCTTAAGGATTAGATCAGCACATTCTTTATACTCTCTTTCCATATCATCAAGTTTTTTAAGTTTCTTATCCATGCGTTTTACTAAATGGATTTTCTGACCAAATTTTAATAAAGCATAAGCCAAGCCTTTTACGATTGATGATTTATAAACTAGTAGAATAAATACTAGCATCAATAAAAATTGGGTTATAAAACCTATTGTTATCAAAGTCATTGAAAGTGGATCAAACTCACCCAAAACAGTAGGATGAATTATAAGGCAAACTAAACCAATCAAAAGAATAGATGCTATATAGAATACTAGATTAAGTAAAAGCGCTATCGTAGAAACTGCTGCTGGCACTTTATCTTTATGCATAAAGTACAAAGATGCCGGCTGCCCACCTGTAGCAGATGGCGTAATTGCTGAAAAATAAACATCAGGAGCAGAATATAACCATCCTCTCCTGATTTTTCTTTTGTAGCCAAACACACGAAGGATAATCACAATTGCGTATCCTTCGAAGAAGATAAATCCTATCATTCCTAGAAAGGCCAAAAGAATCCAAAACGGATTCATATGAGATAGAACATTTCCAAATGATGCCCAAC
This sequence comes from uncultured Lachnospira sp., assembly GCA_947306285.1. Classification (GTDB taxonomy): domain Bacteria; phylum Bacillota; class Clostridia; order Lachnospirales; family Lachnospiraceae; genus Eubacterium_G. Next base: position 4,791 of record CAMZGB010000055.1, on the reverse strand, counting down.
TAAACTCTTTTGATGATTTTATCATAACAAAGACTGTCAAAGCAGCCAATAATACGAAAACCACCATGTATATAATTGTTCTTTTAGTATTCTTCATTATTTCTCTTGTTTTTTGCCGGTTAATTTACGTTCCAAGGCAGAAAACACTCTACCTAGATTATATTTCTTTGCAAAGAATAATGCAATCTCTACTACTGCCACTCCACCAATAACATCTATTATTACATGTTGCTTTACAAGTAGTACACTTGCAAAAACAAGTATTGCTGCCACAAACATAAAGGTCTTATATTTAACTCCACCATGTTTCAAACTAAATGCTGCTCTAAACACGAACCAACTTTCCAAACAATGAATCGATGGGAATAGATTATTTGGCTCATCAAAACTATAAACAAAACGGCAAAGCCACCCGATAAATCCATCTTGTATCTGACTTCTGAATGGTTCAGCGTGTTGAGGATCTACCATGACCGTAGGATAAACAAAGAAACAGAGCAAAACAAGTGCCTTTGCCAGAATCTCAGCTGTAAACATGTTATAGCAAATCTTTCGCTCTTCTCTTGCGATCATAACGTATCCAATTGCCCAAGTTGCAAATGCAAGTACATAAATAACCATCCATCCTGGGCAGAAGGGAATCATCTGATCAAGTTTTGAATATATATCATGATGATGTAAGTGCTGGGTAATAGGTCTAGTACCCGTAAACACTAAAACATTAAATGTTAAAGCGATTACAATTGGTATAAACCCATAAATTGGTATTAAGTTAAATATTTTTTTGTCCCAGTCCAATTTCTTCAGCATGTCTTAATTTCTATTCCTTATCCTTTTTCTTCTTTGACTTCTTACCTTTTTTGCGAACTACTTTACTGTATGCGCCATAGTAATACTTTTTACCAACTTTCAAGTATCCTCTAACCTTTGCATAATAAGTTTTCCTCTTATTAAGCTTTTTAACACGAATAGAGCCTTTCTTAGTATTTATTACTTTAACATCTTGGGTAAAGTACTTGTCAGTCGCTATAACAACTTTATAACCTGTCACTCTTGGCAACCATCCAAATGAAACCGAAATGGTCTTTGCTTTCTTAGAACGTTTCATTTTGATAGTTTTCTCTTTTGCAGGTTTTGTATACGTAGTTTTTCCAGCACAAGCTTTCGAATTATAAACCTTGCTACCGTTTTTAAAATAAGTCTTTACTCTATATCTGTACTTTGCAGCTGTTGATAATTTCTTTACAGTAAAAGTATGAGTTTGATTCTTTTTAATTGTTTTTACTAGATTATATTTCTTTGTCTTATAATTGTACTGATAAACTTTATATCCTGTAACGTCAGTATTTGCTGTCCACTTGTATTTCAAACTAGTTGCTTTATTCTTCGAAACAGCAAAACCTTTTACCTTTGGCATAGTAATAGTAAATGTTTTCTCTTTTTCTCCAGAAATATTTCTAGCTCCAGTTGCAATAGCTGTAGCTGTTCCTGGATACTTATTGTTTGAGTAACTAGTTTCATAGCATAGTCCCTCTAACAATTCCTCTCCCTCATATGTCACGGTAAATGTAGGTTTCTTTCTTGTATTTGTAAATGTATAACTTCTCTTTGAAAGTGTATACTTGAAGTCCTTCATTGTATATTTATGCTTCATACCCGAAACCGACATACTTGCGGGTTCCACTTTGTTTGTAGTAAATGATCTAACACCTAAACTGTAATAAGTGCTCATCATAACTCTACTATCTATTGCATAAACTCCCACGTTAAATCCTTCATCCAACGCTGCTTTTATTTCCAAATCTGATGTAGTATAGGTGCTTCCTCTGAAAATAACACTTTGAATTTTCGCATGCCATTTATCTCTAAGCGCAGTTGCATAATCTAAATATTTTTCTTCCAAGATTTCTGCTAAATAGCATACTTTTATTTGTGGATTATTTTTCACAACATTAACAAGATTTGAATAATAGAAAGAAATAAAAGTTACACAGTCATCCACGCCGGCTTTTTTAAGAGGGTTTACAATTTCCTCTTCTATTTTGCTTTTGTCTTCGTCGTCCTCTAACTTCTTTAATTCAAATCTCCAATCAACATCATAGCCTTTATCCTTGACACTCTTAATATAAGAAATAAGCTCTGATAAAGAAGCTACCTTCACGTCTCCATATAAAGCCAAATTGTTACCAATCTTGTATGAATACTTTTTGATTTCAGATACAGTCATATCAGATATCTTTTTGTCCACTCCACAAAGTCTTTTTAAAGACTCATCATGACATACAACCCAATCCGCTTTTCCTGCTGAGTTTTCTTTACATCTTCTAAGATCAAGCTCAATATGTTTGAAACCAGCATCTACAGCTTTTTGGAAAGCTGGCATTGAGTTTTCTGGAGCAATTCCTGAATAACCTCTGTGTGCAACCAACTCATATTCATCTGGATTAACAGGGGTTGTGGTTTCTTCCTGTTGAGTTGTTGGTTCTTCTTTTTGAGTAGTTGGCTCCTCTTTAATATTTGTGTTTTCTACTTTTGCAGTTGATTCTACTGTTTTTGTTGTAGTTTCCGCTATTGTAGTAGTTTCCTTCTCCGAAGCAGCCTTTGTATTTTTAGGTAACACAAAAGCACTCATAGAACAAATTATGAGTGTAATTGTGACTATCAATGATATTTGTTTTGTAATTTTTTCTCTATACATATATCCCCTCACAACCTTTCATATTATAACATAATCAATCATATTTATCATATTTTATGAGTTAAATTTGATATAAATAAAACAGTGTTACTATTGCTAGTAACACTGGCTTTTATGTTGATCATTTAAGTATTGTGTATTAGTTTTTCACTCTTAATGATGGAATAATCTTAATCCTGTAAAGCTCATAACCATATCGTATTTGTCGCAGGCATCAATAACATCCTGGTCTCTGATTGATCCACCTGGCTGAGCTACATACTTAACGCCGCTCTTCTTGGCTCTCTCGATGTTGTCTGAGAATGGGAAGAATGCGTCTGAACCAAGTGTGATTCCCTCAGCCTGTGATAGCCACTCTTCTTTCTCTTCTTTTGTGAATACTGGAGGCTTCTCTGTGAAAACTCTCTCCCATTCACCGTCTTTTAATACGTCCATATATTCTTCGCCGATGTATAAGTCAATCGCATTATCTCTCTCAGCACGCTTGATGTCATCTCTAAATGGAAGGTTTAATACCTGTGGAGACTGACGAAGTAGCCAGTTGTCGGCCTTCTGTCCTGCAAGACGCACGCAGTGAATTCTAGACTGCTGTCCAGCACCCACGCCAATAGCCTGACCATTCTTTACGAAGCAAACTGAGTTTGATTGAGTGTACTTTAGAGTAATCATTGAAATTGCCATATCAATCTTAGCCTGCTCTGTTAACTCTTTGTTCTTTGTAACGACATTTGCGAAGAACTCATCATCTATGTTTAACTCATTTCTTCCTTGCTCAAAACTGATTCCGAAAACTTCCTTAGTCTCAAGTTCTTCTGGCTCATAGTTTGGATCAATCTCGATGATTGCATATGAACCTTTCTTCTTGCCCTTTAGCATCTCTAGCGCTTCTGGCTCATAACCTGGAGCTATGATTCCGTCTGAGAATTCTCTCTTAATAACTGCTGCTGTTGAAACATCACACACATCAGATAGCGCGATGAAGTCACCATAAGATGACATTCTATCAGCACCTCTTGCTCTAGCATAAGCGCAAGCTAGTGGTGATAACTCACCTAGGTCATCTACCCAGTAAATCTTTGACTCAATTTCACTTAGCGGCTGACCAACTGCTGCTCCCGCTGGAGACACGTGTTTAAATGATGTGGCCGCAGGCATTCCTGTAGCCTTCTTCAACTCTCTTACTAACTGCCATCCGTTGAACGCATCTAGGAAGTTAATATATCCAGGCTTTCCATTCAAAACTTTGATTGGAAGCTCACCTTCTTTCATATAGATTCTAGATGGCTTCTGATTTGGATTACATCCATACTTTAGTTCTAATTCTTTCATTGATTTTTCCTCTCTATTAACATTTATTAAAAACTATTTGTTCTTATTAACAATCTTTGTCTCGTATTCACCTGTTGCAATATCAATATATCTTACAAACAAGCTCACCTTGTTCTCACCGTTTAAGTTATCCCACAACTTCTCTGTAAACTCATCAATATCATCTAGCATCTCAACTAGTGTAGGCTCTCCCTCAAAACTTGGAAGTGGGTTTCCATCGTGTTTGTAAGTGTGGATAAATCTTCCCTCTCCTGCTATTGGATTGTCATAGCTAAATGTATATCTGTCGCAGCAATCTGGATTTCCATTGTTGCTCTTTAGAATTGACATCTCGTAAGAGAACTTTCCATCTGCAACATGCATAACACCTGAAATTCTTGGTGTGTAGTTTGGTGCGTCTGGTTCAAACTCTCTAGTGCGTAATGCTTCCTCAAAAGTTTTGCCCTCTGCCATTAAATCGTAAACTGTATCAGTCTGGTCGCCGTTTGTAACGATTGTGTCATTACCTCTCACACGAACTGGCGCGTAAATGATAAGACTTGGATCTTCTAGTTTTGCTGGGTCGAATGCCTCTGTTCTAATACCTTCTCCTTCTTCCACGAAGACTCTGTTTCTAGAATTCTCGCTACGTCCCATAATAAAATATCCAGTGATTGCTTTTGTTCCATCAGGTGATGTTCCAATAACAATTCCTCTTCCTGGATATGCGTTGTTTGCAACTTCTTCGAATAATGATTTCATATTTTTCCTCCAAATTTGCGCAG
>CAMZGB010000054.1 GCA_947306285.1 uncultured Lachnospira sp. | reverse complement strand
TTTCATGTTCATATCCTACTGCTTTTGATATCTCATGCACCTTCATATCTGTCTCGATAAGCAACTTTTTAGCTTCACCAATACGAATATTCTTCAAATAGTTAACGAAGTTTGTACCAACATAACGTTTAAATGTATATGAGAACAATGAATAATTCATAGAAATATAGTTAGAAACAACTGCCATATTCAAATCTTTGCTGTAATTTGCCTTAATATAGTCAACAGCGTCATTCATCTTCTTGATAGTCATATGTTCGTCGGCATCGCTATTAACCAACTCGTCAAATCGATCAACCCACTGTCTTAGAACATCCATATACTCATCCAAGTTCTGGAATCTATACATATCAAGTATTTCTTTGACTTCGTTTTCTTTGTCACCAAGCATACTCTTATAAATATTCATAGCGGTCGTAATTATAATACGAACTTGCTCTTGAAACTCGTCAATAGAATACTTGTGATTCTTAACACCTTGCATAAATAACTCAAGTTGTTTCAAAGCCTCATTCATTTTGTTCGAACAAATTAGGTTGGCTGTATGCATCATCAACTTTGCACCGTACTCGTATTCGAAAACAGGTTGGTTAAACTCTGAAAAATCAACTACATGATCAGAAACCATGAAAGCAGTCTTTCTCATCTCCATAGCTTCACAAAATGCCTGCTTCAAATCAAGAATATTTGTAAACGGTGTTGATATACCAACATACAAGTTTTTCACTTTAGAAATAACTTCATCTTTGTATTTGATATCACAAATTATCATATCTAGGAACTCTTCGCCCTTGATAAAATAATATTTATCTTCTTTTGTATAATCTTCAGTATCATCGCCTGCACTTAGACAGAATACAATATACTCATTAAAGTTCAAGTAAGGCTTTGCATCATCACAAATGCTAATAACCTCATTTGGAGTAATATTGTCATAGAACATCATGTAACTAACACGCTGGAAAACCGACTTTCTAGTTTTATAGAATTTTTGCATTTCCTCTGCAAATTCTTCTAATACAGCATTAAGTTTCTTTTTTGTAATAGGTTTTACAACATATTTTTTAACCCCATTTGTAAAAGCATCAACAGCATAACCGAAATCTTCATGAATACTAATAATAGCCGTCAAAGGAAGCTTTTTATCTTCCTTTAAAGTTTTGATTAATTCAATACCGTCTAGTTCTGGCATTTCAACATCAGTAAACATTACATCAATATCATTATTATCAATGATTTCTAATGCTTCTTTACCATTTGAACATTCAAATATCTGACCAACGTTTACTTCCGATTCTGAAATAATCTTTTTAATCTTATCGCGGTCTTTTTTTAGATCATCAACAATTAATAAAGTTCTAATCATTTACTACCTCACCAATTACTTCACACAAAGGTTTTTTATTTTTCTTTCTTGTAATTTCTAAAAGCCCTAACTCTGTAAATCCAATTACATTGCAAGTCTCATAGTCAGTTTTTGCAAGTTCTTTCATATACTCAAGCAGCTCGTCGTAACCTTCACTCATATTAATAAAGTCAACGATAATAATCCCCGAAATGTTTCTAAGTTTCAAATGTTTGGCAATATAATCAGCTGCTTCAAAATTAATCTGTTTAATATTTTCTTCTCTACTTGATTTAGTAATGTTTTTGCCACTATTTACATCGATGGCTGTTAGCGCTTCTGTACGTTCAATTAATAAATAAGCGCCTGATTTCATCCATACTTTATTTGATGAAACATCACTAATAATTTTTCCGAGCTTATATTTGTTTTCTATCGAAACACCACTATCATTATTATATAACAAAACTAAAATTTTTGCACCTTCTAAATTTTGATACACCTTTTTGTCATCTGTAATTATTTCAGTTCCACTACTGCTTAGTCTATTGCAAACATCAATTATATATTCATTTTTGTAAAGACACGCCTTCGGCGAAGAATGTTCAAATTTACGTTTCACTTCTGTTAGATCTTCTTTTGATAAATCCAACTTTGTTGTTAGAAGATAATCTTTAGTCTTCATCTTGTCTGCCTTAACTTGAACTAGAATCTTATCTCCACATTTTACTTCTTCATCTAATGATAAAAAACCTTTTTTGCCTTCGCCAAACTCAACAAAAGCGCTCGACAAATTATTTGTAATATCTTTTACGATACCACAATACACATTTCCTACTTCAGATTCTGTGAAGTCATAAATCATTTCAACTTCATCATCTATAATATGAAATCCGAGCAAAATATCTTTATAAAATTTTGAAATAATTAATTTGTCCACCTATACTTCCTCTAATGGAACTAGCATTCCATCCTTTTCATAATACATTTCTAGTCTAGTCATTTTTACAAATTCTGGTCTGTTCATGCCAGCAAACTTACATAGAGCGTCCAAAACTAGACCTGGTTTCAAGTTAGCAACACTACCATGTGCTAACTGCATAAATAATTTATTATCTCTATTTTCTAATTTAAAAATAAGTGGTTTGATGTCTACCATCTTCTCACTCTTTTTGGTTTTCTTTAATACTTCAATAGTATTTTGGTTCATAAACTCTAAAATAGTTTTAACGTCAAAGGTCATATCAACCGAGTAATCAGCACCAGCTAAAATTGCCATGCTCTTTTTTGCGTCATCAGGTAAATTAATATATTTAAGAACTTGAATCTCATCAACTGTATATTCATTTAAGACTTTCACTGCATATTCAGGATCAATCTTTGAATTAGTTTCGATATCAAAATACTCTCCTACGCTTTCAATACCAACACTAAGCGGAGATGTAAACGACATTATTTGATGAGGATGATAACCTTGCGAATAAGTCACATCTAAATTAGCTCTTCTGATTATTTTCTGAAAGTATCTCATTACATCAAGATGTCCAATGAACTTAACATTGCCAGTCTTGGAGAATTTAATTCTAGCTTTCATCAGCGACACCTCCTTTTTCTTCGAGACAAACGCCACATCCGTATGACGCAGCTCCGCAACCGGCACATTTCTCTCTACAGTTAGATGTTACCTCTTCTTCTTTTGCTCTATTCCACTCATCTAACAAGAATTTTTTCGTAACACCAACATCAATCATATCCCACGGGAACATTTCATCATCACTTCTTGTTCTTGTAACATAAAATTCCAAATCAACACCTGTTTTCTCTATAGCTTCTTTCCATAGGTCAGGATTATGGTGTTCAGACCAAGCATCATATATTCCACCATGCTTATAAACATACTCAAGCATTTTTGAAAGCTTTCTGTCACCTCTAGCAAGCAACCCTTCCAAAATGCTTATATCTGAAGTGTGGTATTTAAAACTAATACTCTTTCTATTTAATGTCTCCTTTAATTTATCTTTAACAAGCCCAGCTCTATTTATAAACTCTTCCTCAGTACACATTGACGCCCATTGGAAAGGCGTAAATGGTTTAGGGACAAAGAAAGATGAACTGGCATTAATTTGACATCTGCCAACTCTTTCTTCCTTAGGAACAGTGTCATAGTATAGCATTGCAATTTCTTCACAGAGGTCCATAATAGCCTCAGCATCTTCGTCAGTCTCGAATGGCTGTCCAAGCATAAAATACAATTTAACTTTATTCCAACCGCCTTTAAAAGCAGTCTCACATCCTTTTAAAATCTCTTCCTTTGTCAAACCTTTATTAATAACATTTCTCATTCTTTGAGAACCGGCTTCCGGCGCAAATGTAACAGAATTCTTTTTCAAATCCTGAATTTTACTCATTACATCCAGAGAAAAAGCATCAATTCGAAGACTTGGCAATGAGATATTCACATGTCTCTTTGTACACTCCTCAATCAAAAATTCAACCAACTCTTTTAGCTGTGAATAATCACTACTGCTAAGAGATGCAAGTGATATTTCACCTTGGCCAGTTGAATCTAACATTTCTATAGCCTGTTTCTTTAGAGTTTCAATATTCTTTTCACGAAGTGGTTTGTACACAGAACCCGCTTGGCAAAATCTGCAACCTCTTATACAACCCCTTTGAATTTCAAGAACACATCTATCTTGAGTTACCTGCATAAAAGGAACTAACGGTTTCGTCGGATAATCGACCGAATCGAAATCACTAACAACTTCTTTTTTTACTTTTTCTGGAACACCTTCTCTATTTGGTTTTATCTCTTTTATTGTTCCGTCTTCCTTATAGGAAATATCATATAGGCTTGGCACATACATGCCAGGAATCTTTGATGCTTCATATAAGAATTCTTCTCTAACATATCCCCTCTTTTTATGTTCCTTATACAAATCCAAAAGTTCAGTGTATCTTGTCTCACCTTCACCAATATATAAAATATCAAAGAAGTCAGCTATTGGCTCTGCATTATAAGTACAAGGCCCACCGCCTGTAACAATCGGATCTTTTTCCGTTCTTTCTTTTGAATATAATGGAATCTGTGCTAAATCTAAGATTTGTAAAACATTTGTATAGCACATTTCATACTGAAGGGTGACACCTAAAAAATCAAAATCTTTGATTGGTTCTTGCGTTTCCAGAGCAAATAAAGGTATGTTTTCTTCTCTCATAGCTTTATCTAAATCAGGCCATGGAGAATAAACTCTCTCACAGTAAGTGTCTTCTCTTTTATTAAACATATCATAAAGGATTTGAATGCCAAGATGTGACATTCCAATCTCATAAACATCAGGAAAACACATGGCAAATCGTATATCCACATCTAATGGATTCTTTTTCACCATGTTTACTTCACCACCAATATATCTTGATGGCTTATCTATTTTCATTAATAATTCGTCGCTTAATGCCAATTTACACATAAGAAGATTTTAACATAAAAAAGATAATTATGATATAATACTAATTGGTAAAAAAGGGGATTAAAATGTATAGATACGACACACACATACATACAAAAGAATCTAGTCTATGCGCCACTGCTTCTGGTAGTTACCAAGCAGAGGCCTATAAAGATGCTGGTTATACCGGTATCATTATTACAGATCACTTTTTCAGAGGAAACACTTGTATTAGACGAGACTTACCATGGGAAGAAAGAATCGATTTATTTTGTAAAGGTTATGAGCACGCAAAGGAAACTGGAGATAGAATTGGAATAGACGTCTTCTTCGGTTGGGAAGAAACATATGAGGGCCAAGATTTTTTGATTTATGGTCTAGATAAAAACTGGATGAAGGCTCATCCTGAAATGGAATATTGGACAATCAGAGAACAGTTTGAGGCTGTTGACCAAGCCGGTGGTCTTGTTATTCATGCACATCCATTTAGAGACAGACCATACATACCCAAAATACGTCTTTTCCCAGATCATGTTCACGGTGTTGAAATATTTAACGCAGGCAACTTCGCCGAAGAAAATGAGCAAGCATATATGTATGCAAAAAAATATAAATTACCTGTTACTGCTGGTTCCGACTCTCACCATCACGATATTCTAATATCAGGAATCGAGTGTAAAAATAGATGGGAATCAATTGATGATTACGTAAAACTAATTAAAAAAGAGAAACCAATTAACCTTATATATTAAAAAAGCTACAAGAATTAACTTGTAGCTTTTATTTTATCTTCTTGAAAGTTCTTCTGTTATATCCTCCCAAGTAACACCTCGTTCTGCCATTAGAACCATTACGTGGTAAAGGAAATCAGAAATCTCATACTTCATTTCTTGTGCATCAGGATTCTTTGCAGCAATCACAATTTCCGTCGCCTCTTCTCCCACCTTCTTCAAGATTTTATCAATACCTTTGTCGAAGAGATAGTTTGTGTAAGAGCCCTCTTTAGGATTTTCTTTTCTATCAAGAATGATATTGTAAACATCCTCAAACACTTTCATTGGATTTGAGGTGTCAACATCGGCTTTTATAACCTCGTTAAAGAAACAACTCTCAGCTCCTGTGTGACAAGCAACGCCAACTTGCAACACTTTAGCAAGCAATGTGTCTTGATCGCAGTCAGCAGTAAGTTCTTTCACATACTGGAAGTTACCTGAAGTCTCGCCCTTCACCCACTGCTCATCTCTGCTTCTTGAGTAGTAAGTCATCTTGCCAGTCTCGACTGTATTATTAAACGCGTCTTCATTCATATAAGCAAGCATTAACACTTTATCTGTCTTGTAATCCTGAACAACAACAGGAACTAGTCCTTGATCATTAGTCTTTAACTCATCAAAATCAATTTCAGCATCAAAAATACAAACATCTTTACCTTCAGCTTTTAACTCTTTCTTTTTAGCATAAAAGTCTGTGTCTTCGTCGAAAGTATATTCCAATACATCACTAGCTGTAACAAATCTTTCAACGCCAAATCTTTTCTCGCCTTCTTCTAATACATCAGAATCAATTTCATCTTTAACAATCAAACTTGCACCAGCATAAAAGTATTTTTTAATATCTTCCAAGCGATTAACTGTTCCATCCACAACATAATCAATATCAATTGTATTTTTGATTTCAATCATAGCTGAAATGTTTGCATCGTGCTCAGTATCACTAGTCGACTTATCAATCAAGTAAACACCGTCGACACCTTTGTTTTTATATTCAATTGCCTGTGAAATAGGGCTCTTATCAGAGCCCTTCACATTTCCATTATCTAAAACTATTTTTGAGTATAACTTAATCA
>CAMZGB010000053.1 GCA_947306285.1 uncultured Lachnospira sp. | reverse complement strand
TCTATTTCGTCTATTCGATTTCTATACTTTTTCAAATCATCCATATTTACTTATTTGCAGGGCATCCCCCGCATCCTTCACATTTGCTAACAGTGTCATCATCACATTCATCTCTCAACTGCCCCACTGACTTTCCAAACAATGGGTGAACAGCATTTGGTGCAATTTGATTTAAAGGCTCTAACACAAACGCGCGCTTATGCATCTCGATATGCGGAATCTTTAAATCTGGTTCATCTATCACTTCTTCGCCGAAGAATACAATGTCGATATCTAGTGTTCTTGGTCCCCAGTGAACTTCTCTTGTTCTGTCATTTTCATTTTCTATATCGTGAATTCGATTAAGCAACTCTCTTGCTGAATAGATTGTTTCAATCTCAACACAACCATTTAAGAAGTTGTCTTGTTCAACTGGTCCGTAAGGTTTAGTCTCAACAAAATTTGAAACCGCATTTACTCGACAGTTGTCATCATTGTAAAAAGCCTCGATTGCCTCATTTAAGTATTCTTCTTTGTCGCCCATATTTGAGCCAATACTTAAGTAAGCCTTCTTCCACTCACAACTCACTTTTACCGAAATATTTTCAAAGCTTAAAGAAACTGGAGCTTCGGGTTTGTTTACTTCTAAATCAATCCTTCTAATCTTTGGAAAGTTCTTTAGGATTGCTCTAGCAGTTTGGAGTGCTGCTGCTTCTATCAAATCAAAACGATTTTCCGTAAAGAACTTATTTATAAACTTGCATACTTTTGAATAGTTAACTGTATCTTCCAAATCATCACTAAGACCCGGAGTAACTATGTCACTATAAATACAAGCGTTAATAAAGAAAGTTTGACCGTTTTCCTTCTCTTCTTCATTAACGCCATGGTATGCAAATATCTCAAGTTTTTTTATATTGATACAATCCATTTAGTACCTCTGAGAATTCATAAACTTCCACGCAGTCATCATAGCCTGATAATTCTCTTTAACATCATGAACTCTAAATAGTCTTGCGCCACGCTCAAGTCCAATAACTGTGGTAGCTACCGAACCGCCCAAAATATCATTCGAGTCATCAACCTTTAGAGTTTCTCTAATAACTGATTTTCTAGAACATCCAATCAAAACCGGATATCCCATTTTTCTAATTTCTTCAATATGATTCACAACATATAAGTTTTGTTTGTAGGTCTTTGCAAAACCAACACCTGGGTCTACTATTATCTGATTATCTCTAACGCCTGCTGCGTGACCCAAATCGATAGACTCGCGAAGATCATTCAAAACATCTTGCATAAAGTCATCATACTTTGGCTTGAATCTATTGTGACCAACAATAACTGGCACTCCAGTCTCAGCCACAACCTTGGCCATAGATTTTACAAATGGAGTCTGAAGTGATGTGTCATTAAACTTCATGTGTTTAAGAGCCATATGACCTCTAAATCCCCAAATATCGTTAATCATATCACAACCCGCATCTACCGCAGCTTGCGCAACTGCTGCTTTGTAAGTGTCGATAGACAAAGGCACTTCGAATCTTTTTCTAATTGCCTCGATAATAGGAATCACACGGTCCATCTCTTCTGCAATAGTTATAGGTGTATATCCTGGTCTTGTTGACTCTCCACCCACGTCAATAATCTTTGCACCTTCCTTAGTCATCTTATCGACTTGCATCAAAGCTGCATCAACCTTGTTGAACTTACCACCATCAGAAAACGAATCTGGTGTCACGTTCAAAATTCCCATTATTACAGGCTCTCTATCTATGTTAATACTGTAATCCTGCGCCATTTACTTTCCCTCGCTTCTCATAAGCGTCAAAACTTCGTCTTTTAATTTTGCGTCAGTCTCAAAGACACCCTTTGTTGACATACTGATTGTCTTGCTTCCAGGTTTCTTAACGCCTCTAGCAGACATGCACATATGCTCTGCCTCCACTAAAACTAAAACTCCGTCAGCATCAAGACCTTCGAAGATAGCCTGGGCAATCTGTTCTGTCATCTGCTCCTGAATCTGAAGTCTTCTAGCATATACTTCCACAGTTCTAGCTAGTTTGCTAATTCCAACCACTTTGCCTTTTGGAATATATGCGATGTGTGCTTTTCCAAAAAATGGCATAATGTGGTGCTCACATGTGGAATAAAATGTTATATCCTTTTCGATTACTACGTTGTTATTATCACAACTGAATGTGCAAGATAGAATCTCTTTAGAATCTTGATTCATTCCTGCAAACAATTCTTCATACATTCTGGCTACTCTTGCTGGAGTATCCTTTAGTCCCTCTCTTTCGGTATCCTCGCCGATACCTTCAAGCATCATCTTAACTGCTTCTTCAATTTTTCCTCTATCAAACATGTCAATCTCTCCTTTCGGCTTTAACTGTTTGAAGAACTAAACTAGTTAGTTACTTTATGCACTGCTTCCTTCACATCTTTTAAAATTGAAAGCGATCCAAAAGCAATAATCATATCCGAATTATTATTAGCTACTTCGCCGAAGGCTTTTCGGACTGCTTCTTCAATATTATCGCTTGCAACAACGCTTTCATTATATTCAAGAATAGTATCAGCAAGCTTATGTGCGTCAAGACCCCTACTATTATTCGGAGTAATCGTATAAATTTTTGTAGCTTTGTTTCCAATTATACTAGCCTCCTCGCTATAATCTTTGTCGGCCAATACACCCATTATAAAGGTAATCTTCTTATTTGTAAAATGTAAATCTATATAGTCTCTAAGCTTTAAAATAGCGCCTGGATTGTGCGCTCCATCGATGATAAACAATGGATTTTCACATATCGTTTCCATTCGTCCTGGCCAATAAGTTTGTTCTATTCCTTCATCTATATATTTCTTTAATTTAAATCCTTGTTTTTGAAGTTCTTCGGCCGCTCTGACTGCTAACTCTTTATTAATATCATCTATACTTCCAAGCGTTCCCGCGTAAACAACAGGACACCCTGGCTTAACAATTCCCTCTTTATTTTCCTTAATCTCTTCAATGGTACTACCAAGTTCTTTTGTATGATCAAGGCTAATACTTGTAATAACAGCTAACAATATATTGCTAAACACATTTGTGGCATCACCTTTTCCACCCATTCCACACTCAATCAAGCAAACATCCAATTCTAAATCTGCAAAAAAGCAAAAAGCCATTGCAGTTTCTATTTCAAACCTAGTTGGATGAGCCAATCCTTCTGCTACCATTCTTCCACAAGCCTGCTTAATTATTTCAATATATTTGGCAATATCCTTCTCAGAAATTGGTGTCTTATCAACTGTTATTATTTCTCTCTCATCAAACACTGCAGGTGAACTATACTTTCCAACAGAATAACCTGCGCACAAAAGAATGCTCTCTAAATAAGACATCGTTGAACCCTTGCCATTTGTTCCTGCAAAGTGTACGACGTTTAGTTTGTCTTGAGGATTGCCCAATCTCGATAATAATTCCTTGATTGTATCTAGTCCCAAAACACTTCCATATTTATTTGTACTCTCTAAATATTCTCTTGCTTCTATATAATTCATAGTCAACCTTGTGATGAGAGTTCGCTTGCGAACTCGAGCGCCGCTTTTGTGCCGCTGCAAGCGGCAAATTCTTTACCAAAAGCGTGCGCATCCTTGCGGAGCATTTTTTTAGGAAATCCTATAGGATTTCCTAAAAAAAAGGAGCTCTGTACGAGCTCCTCTTAAATATCTTTTTTAGTAAAGTGTTCGTTTATCGTTTGTATTTGATTTCTTCTTTGAACCGCTGCTACTGCTTGAACTCTTCTTTGTTTCTGAGTTAATTGTTCTCTTTCTAGTTTCAATAGTTCTCTCGCTATTGTCACTATCATCTGAGTTGTTATTATCTACATTTGAATCATCGTTTGAATCACTGCTATCTGATGATACCTTATCAGTAGATAAGTATTCTTTGTTAATGTATCCTTCGTCACCTTCAAATTTAACTTTAACCCATTCATCTTCATTTGAGATAACAGTAACTTCAGCGCCCTTTGAAAGTTCATTTACGATATCACTATCTGTAGATGCTTCTGAACGAAGACGTACGCCTTCCTCAGTAACATATGCTTTTGAACCTTCAGAGAATTCACCTTCTTCTGCAGTAGTTTCTTCTTCCGTGGTCTCCTCTACTGTTGTTTCTTCAACTGTAGTAGGAGCTACTGTAGTAGCTTCTTCTTTAGAATCACCACAACTACATGAAGTAGCTGCAATTACAATAATTACTGCCAAAATAACAACTGCAGCAATAATCGCAATCATAATATTACGCTTTCTTTTAGCTTCCTCGCGTCTCATATGAGCAACACGTTTTCTTGTTTCGATGAACTTCATTGTTTCATCATCATATCTGTTTGCCATAACCCAATCTCCTTATTCCTCTTTATTAACTAAGGTAGCCTCCATCTTCCACATCTGAAGACTCCACTTCTATTTCTTCGTCAAATTCTCCATCTTCAACTATCTGGTCAAAGACTTCTGAAACCATATCAAACTCTTCCTGAGTTTCTATATTATCTAGACCTGGTT
The DNA here is from genome assembly GCA_947306285.1 of uncultured Lachnospira sp. GTDB lineage: Bacteria > Bacillota > Clostridia > Lachnospirales > Lachnospiraceae > Eubacterium_G. The sequence continues at coordinate 2,158 of CAMZGB010000053.1, read as the reverse complement.
CACCATCGTCACTCTCGAAATATCTATAGATGTAAACTTCACCTTCTTCTTCCTCAATCTGATCTTCAGGAATAAGAACAATGTAATCCTGATCATCTACTTCAAAAATTGTGATAACCTGAGTCTCTACCTCTGTTCCGTCTTCTAATTCTAAAGTGACAAATAAATCATCGCCTTCTTCTAAACGATCAATACTCATAATTCCTCCTTGTATTTCCCTATTTTTATAGAAAAATATACAGAAATACTTTACCAAATTTAATCACAAAATACAATACAAATTGTCAATTTATTATCTCATTTAAAAACATTGAGGGTTCGATTGGAAACCCCAGATTTTCTCCTATCAAGAAGATATGCAAGTATTTTTCTGCCCTAGTCATAGCCACATAAAACACACGCCTTTCCTCCTCAAAATCTTGCTCTCTTATCGCCCTAGACGAAGGAATTATTCCCTGATTTACATTCAAAATAAAAACCACCTTAAACTCTAATCCTTTCGAGCCATGCATCGTAATAATATTAACTCCATCTGTGCTCTCATCATCTTCTTTCTTGTTCTCGTTATTCATTTCCTCTATATGGTTTATCAACTCACTTATCGTCTGATAATTATCGCTCTCCATCTGCAGTCTTTCCAACTCATTTTTTAGTTTTTTATATGGCGTCCCTTTTGTGTTAGCATAGTTCATTAAATATTTTTCATATCCCACAACATTTTTTATATAGTTGATTGCACCATACGGATTCAGTTTCCCTATCATTTTCATATGAAAATCAAAGTCATTAATGTTTCTTACCACCTCTCTATTGTGTGAATATATCTCCTTTAGTTTCTCCAAATCTAATCCGTATTCCAAAACCATATCTCTACTGATTAGTCTAGATGGCTTATTCAATATACACATAAAGCTTTCTTCATCTTTGCAAATTCCATTCTCCCAAAAATTTGCACATTTCAAATAACTAAATATGTCCTTAGAAACAACACCAGAATAAAGTGGTTCTGTCTTCGTCTTGGAAAAAGTTTGTAGATTCATATTTTCAAATATGGATTTAATATCGGGAATAAAGATATTGTTTCTCACAAGAACTGCTATCTCACTCGCTTTTACCCCTCTCTTTATATATTCTTTTATCATTCGGCATGTTGAATAAATCTCTTCTTTCTGAGATTTAAATATTCTAATATCTGGCGACACACCTTCTTCACCCACAGCCATAATGTCCTTATTGAATCGAGCATTATTGTGAACTATCAAGTCGCCTGCCATTTTTACTATCGCCTTTGTAGACCTATAATTATTTGTCAAAAGTATCTCTGTGGAATCTGCATAATACTCCTTAAACTCAAACATTAATTCTGGTTTCGATCCTCTAAAACCATAAATTGACTGGTCATCATCTCCCACAATAAAAATATTATTCTCCGGAGCCGAAATCATCTTTACTATTTCAAATTGAAGTTTATTGATATCTTGAAACTCATCAACCAAGACGAATTCATATACACTTTGCCATTTTTTTAATGTCTGTGGTTTTTCTTTAAACAGTTCATAACATAACCTCAACATATCTTCGAAGTCTACTTTATTTGATAACATTTTCTCCTTTTCATATTCATCGAATATTTTAAAAAACAAATCATTATCACAGACTTTCGACTCATATTCTCTTATATCTTCCATATTCCCTTTTGCTATTCCAATTTCATCCATAAGGCTTCTCACAAAATCATTCTTTGATGCCACATCGATTTTTAACCTGATGATTATTTCTTTTAGTATTTCTACTTTCTCCATATCAGACAAAAGACTATCCGCCCTATAGTCCTTCTCCGTTCGAAGAATTTTAAAGAAAATACTGTGGAACGTGCCAAAAGAAACCGGAAGACTTCTTCCAGCCATTAATGTTTTAAACCTCAATCTCATATTCTCTGCTGCCGCCTTCGTAAAGGTTACAACTAAAATTTTTGATGGATTAACTTTGCATTTTTCTATTAAATTTTTAACTCTGTGGGTAATAACTGTGGTTTTCCCGGAACCGGGACCGGCCAACACTATTGCTGGCCCTTTGAAATGAGCGATTGCCATTTCTTGAGATTCACTGAACATAACACAACCTTTCTAGCTGTGTTTCTCTCCGCAAACAAGTATAA
>CAMZGB010000052.1 GCA_947306285.1 uncultured Lachnospira sp. | reverse complement strand
CTAAAAAAGATTTAGAAGAGATTAATAAGAAGATATATAAATTAGGAAAGAAAGTTGGCAAGATGACTGTTGCCACTTGTGATGTTCATTTCCTTGACCCAGAGGATGAGTTGATTAGAAGAATCATTCAGCATGGTCAGGGTTATTCTGATGCGGATGATCAACCACCAATTTATCTTCGCACAACTGAGGAGATGCTAGATGAATTCGAGTACTTGGGCTCAGATGTGGCAGAAGAAGTGGTTATCACAAATACAAACAAGATTGCAGATATGATTGAGAACATCTCTCCAATTCATCCAGACAAGTGCCCTCCGGTTCTTGAGAACTCAGAGGAGAACTTGCGTGAGATGTGCTACAAGAAAGCGCATGAGATGTACGGCGACGAACTTCCAAGCATTGTTAAAGAACGTTTGGATGTTGAACTTAACTCAATCATCGGTAATGGATATGCCGTTATGTACATAATGGCTCAAAAACTTGTGACAAAATCTGTAGAAGATGGATACTTGGTAGGATCTCGTGGTTCTGTTGGTTCATCGTTTGCAGCCACAATGTCTAGTATCACTGAGTGTAATCCATTGCCACCACATTATTACTGTGAGCATTGTCGCACATCAGTGTTTGAGAATGAATATTCTTCATCGGGCGATGTCGACAAGGCACAAGTTGAAAAACTTCAGGGACATATTGTTGAAATTCGCCGCAACGGTGGTGTGGGATTTGACTTGCCAGACGGCATTTGTCCACACTGTGGCGAAAAGATGAAAAAAGACGGACTTGAGATTCCGTTTGAGACATTCTTAGGCTTCGGCGGAAACAAAGAGCCTGATATTGACCTTAACTTCTCCGGAGACTACCAAGCTAGAGCCCACGCATACACTGAGGAGATGTTCGGTAAAGGTAATACATTTAGAGCAGGAACAATCTCTGGTCTTGCAGATAAAAACGCTTTTGGTTATGTAATGAAATATTACGAGGAGCATGGTGAGCAGAAGCGTAAGGCTGAGATTGAGAGAATAAAAGGAAAACTAACTGGTATTCGTAAAACTACTGGTCAGCATCCAGGTGGAATTGTTATCGTTCCTCGAGACAAAGAGATATATGACTTTACACCAATTCAAAAACCTGCAAACGATATGAACACTGATGTTATCACAACTCATTTCGAGTACCATGCGATTGATAGTAACTTACTAAAACTTGATGAACTAGGACACGACGATCCAACCATGATTCGTCGTTTAGAAAAATACACAGATACAGACGTACGAAAAGACGTTCCTTTTGACGATCCAAAGGTAATGTCGTTGTTTGAAAGTCCAAAAGCATTAGGAATCACACCGAACGATATTGGTGGATGTCCAACAGGTTCGCTTGGACTTCCAGAACTAGGAACAGACTTTGTTATTCAAATGATTGTGGATACGAAGCCAACTAAGTTCGCGGATCTCGTTCGGTTGGCAGGTTTGTCACATGGTGCAGACGTGTGGTTAGGAAATGCACAACTTCTTATTAAAGATGGAAGATGTACGATTTCTTCGGCCATTTGTACGCGTGATGATATCATGGTTTATTTGATGGACAAGGGAATTGATCCATTGATCAGTTTTGAGATAATGGAGCATGTTCGAAAAGGAAAGGGACTTCTCACATACTATAGTAAGGATGGAGAAGAAGAGATAGACGAAGAAAAAATCATGCGAGATAATGATGTGCCAGAGTGGTATATATGGTCTTGTAAGAAGATTTCATATATGTTCCCTAAAGCTCACGCGGCAGCTTACATTATGATGGCTTTACGTGTTGCTTGGTACAAAGTTTATCATCCGCTTGCATACTATGCAGCATTCTTCGGAATTCGTGCAAAGCAGTTCAACTACGAGACAATGTGCCAGGGACCACAGAAACTTGAGATGGAATTTGATCAAGTTAAAAACAGAATCGACAGCAAGACTGCACAGCCAAAAGACGATGCTACTTACTCTGATATGAGAGTAGTACAAGAAATGTATGCTCGTGGTTTTGAGTTCTTACCATTAGACATCTATAAAGCTAAAGCACATGACTTCCAAATCATTGATGGAAAGATAATGCCTTCACTTGATAGTATCGAAGGCATGGGTGATAAAGCGGCTGAACAGTTAGAAGAAGTGATTGCACAGATGGACGGACCATTTGAATCAAAGAAGGAAATGGCTGAGAAGTGTGGTGTTAACAAGACTGTAATGGAAACTATGACTAAACTTGGGCTATTGGAAGGAATGAAGGAAGATAGTCAATTAAGTATATTTGATTTATAAAATCATATAAACAAAATGTTGCAAAGTGACAACAAAACGAGTATAATTGCAGAGCGGGAGTTATCCTGTACGCTATGCGGTTAGCCCTGACCTAGATAATGTAATGATTATTGAAGGGAGGGGGTGATAATATGAATATGTTTGAGTGTATGACCACATTTTTGCAACTACTCATGATTGTTATCATTGTCCTTTTGGACGCAAAAAAATAACCGCGCCTCGCGCGGTTATTTTAATATAACCAACCAGGGCTAACCGTATAGGGATAGCTCCTGTGTCTTTAATATATATTATTTTTATAAGAAAATCAAGATATATGATAGAATATAAACAGTTATTGTTTTTTGGAGGAATTAAAAGTGAATTTAATGGAAATATTAAAAAAGAGAAAAAGTATTCGAAAATATACGGATGAACAAATACCACAAGAAACACTAGATAAAATAATAGAAGCAGGTAAACTTGCACCAAGTGGACGTAACAAAAAACCAGTAAAACTAATACCTGTCCGTGATAAAGAAAATCTAGAATACCTATCAAACACAAGGAGCCATGGATCACAAATACTAGCTGGTGCAAATGCAGCGATAGTAGTTGTGGGTGATAGTGAGCTTTCTGATACATGGATTGAGGATTGCTCAATTGCAATGATGATTATGCAGCTTCAAGCAACTGAACTAGGTGTTGGAAACTGCTGGGTTCAAGTGAGAGGTAGATACCTTGATGAGACAGGAGAACTGACAGCAGACTTAATTAAATCTAAACTTAATATAGAAGAAAAATATTCAGTAGAGTGTATGTTATCACTCGGAATGCCAGCAGAAGATTGGCGTGAATAAATAAAAAAGCACTCCGTTTGGAGTGCTTTTTACAGCTCGTAGGGGAATTGAACCCCTGATTCCGCCTTGAGAGGGCGGCGTCTTAACCACTTGACCAACGAGCCAAGACCAAGACTTATTATAACAATAATCTATGAATTTGCAATAGTTTTCTGTAAATGTTAAAGTAGAGTCAGTTATGGAATGGATTAGGAATAAAACAGTTTTAATAACGGGAGCATCGTCTGGAATAGGTAGGGCTCTAACTGAAAAACTTATCAGATATTATGGCTGTCGCGTGATAGGAATCGGCCAATCTGAGGAGAAATTACACTATGTAAAAAGCAATCTTACCTATATGACGGATTTCTTTGAGTACCGAGCTTTCGACGTGAGCGAAGAAGAAAACTGGGACGTTTTGGCTATGGAATTAAAAGAAGAGGGAATAACAATTGATCTTCTTATTAATAATGTTGGAACACTTCCAATGCTTCAGAGAATTGCAAACTTTAAAGAAGAAGTGATCCGCGAAACATTTGATGTTAATTATTACTCATATAGATACGCAGTTAATACACTTCTTCCTATTATAAGAGAATCAAATATGCCAGGTATTGTAAATATTGTAAGTGCTGATGCATTAGTTCCACTTGTGGGTACTTCGGCGCACTCGGAAAGTCAGGCGGCGTTACTTTCATATTCAAAGAGCTTAGTGGCAGAACTTGGGCGTGAAATGTATGTGGGATATATGATTCCCGGATTTGTTCAGACGGAATATTTTAGAAATCAATATAAGACAATTGATAAAAAGCTATTTAAGAAAATAAAATTGACCCCTGAAAAGGCGGCTGAAAAAATAACTAAAAAGATTTTAAAGCAAAAAGTTAGAAGTGTTATTGGACGGGATGCAAAAAAGATGGACAAATTCAGTAGATTGTTCCCTAACTTAAGCGTAAAATGGTACGAAATTAAGGTAAAACATTCAAAAATGAAACTGTTTGAGAACGTCAAATAAGCCTTGACAATGGGCATTGTAGCCTATATAATGGCTATCGTAAAAAGAATACTAGTGAAACGAGAGAGCAAACCGCAAAGGTTTGCTCTTTTGCATGATTTGCAATCATGCAAGAGAGCACCTGACGGATGCAACCGCTTTCGCAGCGGTAAATGTCGCTTTCAGCGACGCGAAAGCGTTGCCGAGTTTCGTAAACGAAACTCGATACTAGTAGTTAGGAGATTATATGTCTAAACGAAAAGATGTTGAGGCAAAGACTGAAGAACTGGTAATGCCCCTTATAGACGAGAAAGGCTTCGAGTTTGTAGACACCGAGTTCGTCAAAGAGGGAAATAGCCATTATTTAAGGGTTTTTGTGGACAAACCAGGTGGCATAACAATTGATGATTTAGAGTCAGTTTCAAGGCCACTTAGCGACAAACTAGATGAAAAAGACTTTATCGATGAACAGTATATCCTAGAAGTCAGTTCGCCGGGACTTGGCAGGCCGATGAAAAAGGATCGAGACTTCGATAGAAACATGGAAAAGGTTGTGGAAATTCATTTGTACAAAGCCTTGGAAGGCGAAAAAGAATGGGTTGGACAGCTTAAAGGATACGATGAAGAAACTATTACCATTGAAATAGAAGAAGGTAATGAAATAAAGTTAGACAGAGCAAATGTTTCTCTGGCTAGAGAATATTTTGAGTTTTAGGAGGATATTAGAAAAATGGCAAGTGAATTTATGAAAATTATTGAGGCACTATCAAAGGAAAAAGGCATTGAGAAAGATGTTTTATTCGACGTGATTGAGACAAACCTTCAGGTTGCGTACAAGAACAACTTTAAGAAGGAAGAAAACTCTCATGTAGTAATTGACCGTGAGACTGGTGAGTATCACGTTTATTCAGTGAAGGAAGTTGTTGAGGAGAGCATGGACGACATTTCAGAGATTACTTTGGAAGACGCTAAGCTTATTGATCCAAAAGCAAAACTAGGCGATACAGTAGAAGTTGAGGTTGATTCAAAAGACTTCGGACGTATTGCTATTTCAAGTGCGAAGAATGGTATCCTTCAGAAACTTAAAGAAGAAGAGAGAAAGAGTGTATACGACAAATACATCGAGAAGAAAGGTCAGCTTATCACTGGTATTGTTCAGAGAATCAATGGAAGAACAATCAACATCAGCCTAGACAATGCTGACACAATTCTTACTGACAAAGAGCAGGCTCCAGGTGAGCACTTCAGACCACACGATAGAATCAAACTATACGTGGTTGATGTTAAGAATGAGAAGCGTGGTCCTAGAATTATCGTTTCTAGAACTCATGCAGAGTTAGTTAGAAAGTTATTCGAACTTGAAGTTTCAGAAATAGCAGACGGTACAGTTGAGATTAAGGGCGTGGCTCGTGAAGCTGGTTCACGTTCAAAGATTTCAGTTTATTCACACAACGAAGATGTGGATGCTGTAGGTGCATGTGTAGGTGTTAACGGCGAGAGAGTTAACGCTGTTGTTGACGAACTTCAAAACGAGAAGATTGATATCGTTACATGGAGTAACAACCCAGCTATCTTGATTGAGAACGCTCTTAGCCCATCAAAGGTTATCGACGTTTTGGCTGATCCAGAAAACAAGGAAGCTACAGTAATCGTTCCAGATTCACAGCTTTCACTTGCAATCGGTAAAGAAGGTCAGAACGCACGTCTTGCTGCTAAGCTTACTGAGTACAAGATTGACATCAAGAGCGAGAGCCAGGCTAAGGAAGAGGGCATCCAGTACGTATTCGACGAAGAAGACTTCTATGATGATGAGTACTATGATGGCGAATATGATGACGAGTACGATGAAGAGTACGATATGGAATACGAAGACGAGTACGACGAAGAGGAAGAGTACGATGCTGAGTATGACGACGAAGTAGAAGAAAAAGAAGACGACAAGAAAGAAGATAAAGAAGAAAAGGACGAAGACGACAAAGAGGAGGAATAAACTATGGCAAAAATGCGAGTTCATGAAGTTGCCAAAGAATTGGACGTTAAAAGTAAAGATGTAGTTGAATTCCTCGCTGGTGAAGGCGTCGAAGTCAAAGCACAAAGTTCAATTGAAGATGACAACATTGAAAAAGTAAGAAAGCATTTTGGCGGAGCTTCTAAGTCTAAAGCGAAAGCTGATGATAAAGAAGAGAAGCCAAAGAAGAAAACAACTAAAAAGTCTACAAAGAAGACTGAAGAAAAAGAAGAAACAAAAGAAGAGTCTGAAGAATCTTCAGATGAAGAAAAAGAAGAAGAGAAAAAACCACGTGTAATTATCACTAGTCGTGGTGTATTAAAGACAGGCGAAGGTTCTAAGGACGGAAAGAAAAAGCGTAAACATAGAAGTTCAAGTGAACACAAACATCACGGTGAGCACAAGAAACGCAAGAAAAAATCAAGTTCTTCGGAGGGTGTAGACGGCACTAAAAAGAAGAAGAGAAAGAAGAAAACTACTGACGAGGCTGCAACAAAGGCTAAGGAGACTGAGAAGAAGACTGAAGAGAAAGCTGTTGAAGAGCCAATCGAGAAGAAGGAAGAAAAACCTGCTAAGCCTAAGAAGAAGGGTAGAAAGATTACAGGTCCAGTTTCTGATGGAAAGAAAGGTGGAGTTGTAAGAAAAGCTTCTGATGATGAGG
>CAMZGB010000051.1 GCA_947306285.1 uncultured Lachnospira sp. | reverse complement strand
ACAACTACAACAAAGGCACCTACAGCTACAACAAAGGCACCAGTTACTACACAGCCTCAGGCAACTACAACTAAAGCACCAACTACTACACAGGCACAAGTAACTACAACTCAGGAAGATAATGATAGAACAGAAATGATAGTGCCTTCTAGACCAAAGATTTCTGGTACTATAGTTAAGAAGAGATCTGCTAAGAAGATACTAGTGAGCGTAGAGCCAGTTTCAAATGCAGACGGATATCACGCAGCTGTATATACTTCTTCAGCAAATGCAAATAATAATGAAAATGCTATTTATGAGAAACACTTTGTGGATCCAACAACAGATTTGGAAGATGATTCATTAGCAAATAAGAACTTACTATATGTAAGAGTACGTTCTTATAGATGGTATTACACAACAAAGATTTATAGCGATTGGAGTACTAAGAAGAAAGTTACTCAAGAAGATTAATAAATTTTAGAGGGAGATTAGATATGAGAAAACAGATGAAAAAGATAATTGCTTTGTTTTGCGCAGTAGCAATTGCGATTTCTGGTATGGTCTTTACACCACAAAGTGTTAGTGCTGCTATGAAGTCGGTAACTGCACCGGAAGGTGGATCTGCAGAGGGTACAGAAGGAGCATGGACATACACTGTAATTGCAGGAGAAAACCAGTATGGTGATAAATGGCCTGTCACTGCATATTTTGGTGATTGTGACACTGTAAAAGGTTTTAGTGCCACTCTAGATGCTTACTGTTATGACGGAAGTTATTGGAGAGCATCAGACATAAAAAATCTTTGTAAAGACAAAGATGGAAAGGCGTTAGAAGAAGGCGAAGACTATAAGTGTAAACTTACAATAAAAGAAACACCCGATAAATCTACAGAGCACGCACCTATCACAGTGAGAACAATGGGTGGTATTTTGAATCTAGAAAAAGAGACAAAGACAAGTACTGGAAATGACTTGGTTTGGGAAGGAACAGTATCTCCTTCTAAAACTCCATTAGAGCTTCAGATTGGTTATGGAAACGATTTGGAAGGACATGCGCTTAATGGATATTCTGGAAAATTTGAAATAACAGATATCACTTTTGAAAAAACTAATGTTGATCCTACAAGCACATGGTATGGAGTGCCAAATGAAGATGACAATTACTTTGTAGGACCATGGAATTTGTTTAACAATTTCATTGATGGAACAGGTAACTACGGAATTATTAAGTATAAACAAAATGTAGAGCATCCTACTAAGTATTCAGATTACTCAATCAGAGCCGCTTCAGTTTCTGGTTGGGAAGCATATTCTGTTTTCGCAAGACTAAAAACATATTGTTCAGACTATTTGGATGAAGGTGATCCATATGACGTTACTATTAAACTTAATTCAACAAAGGGAACAGTCAAAACTCCTCAAGAAGACGATTTGGATCAGTTGCTCATAATAGTAGGAGCAGACCCATATTATAAATCACTAGTTGCGGGTGAAAATGTAATAAAATTACATGGTGACAGTTACAGTTTTGACCATGAAAAAAATACTGAACAGATTATGTTCGAGTTAGATGGCTTACAGAAGAATACTGAAATTACAGTTAAAGATATTCAAATTACAACACCTGATCAGACTTGGACAAATGTTCCAAATAAAAAAGATACAACTGTTGGACCATGGACATTGTTTGGATGGCAAGATGATACTCACTGGAGTAAAATGGCTTACAGAGAGAATGCCAGTGGAACAGGACTTGGAGCATATGATATCAAGGTAAGAAGAACTACTTCTAACGGATCGTTTTCTTCAATGGCAGCTCTAGCTACATTGACAGACTATTTAGAAACAGCTAAAGATACAAAGGATAGAGTTCTATCTGTTGGCGATGACTATGATGTTAAATTTGATATCAATGCAAGTAGCTATGGAAATACTATTTCAAATTATGGAAGAGTAAGAGTACTAGCGAATGGCAAGGCATTTGATTTAAATCTAAAACCAGGAAAGAATACATACGATTTATATGAAATAACAGGAAACAAATTCACATTCGATGATCAGAAGAGTATGGATGTTCAATTCGAGTTGGACGAAGTAACACCTAGAAGTATTTTGAATATTTCAAATCTAGAGATTATTGGTCCAGATGATAATTCACAGGAAGTTCCAAATGCTTCAGCATACAAACCGGAAGGTACTCCATGGACACTATATGCTATTACAGACACAGAACAAGAGAAGTACGGTGCTATGAGATATGAGATTGATGGAGATCCTGCGGTATTATCAAGTACGAAAATGATTCTTAAGAGTGTTTCAGGTTGGTTTGGAGCAAACTCTATTAAAGCTACACTTAATGGTCGCTTGAGTGATCTTGAAGTTGGAAAGAGATACAGAATAGTTGCCAAGGTTAAGATTGATGAATCAAAAGTGTTAGCAGATGATAAAAAAGTTTCTTACGCAAAACAGTTGAGAGCTATTGTAGACAATCAGAATTTCGATTTTGATGTCAAAGATGGCGAACAAGGAGTATATACTTTTGAGAAAAACTTTATTTATCATGGTGACAGCAAGCACGTGCAATTTGATTTTGACCAATTGCTTAGAGGATCAATAGTATCATTTGAGAGCGTGGATATTACAGATCCGGTTGAGCCTACTACAGCGGCACCTACTACACAAGCACCAACTACTGAAGCTCCTTCGACGGAGGCGCCTACAGAAGTAACAACAGAAGCACCACAGACTACTCCAGAAGTTACTACTTCACAGGCAGCAACAACTAAGGTTAAGGCTCCTGGTAAGGCTAAGATTAAGAAAATTTACAAGAGAAAATTCTCTGCTAAGAAGATGAAGGTAAGTCTCAAAAAGATAAAAGGCGCAAAGGGCTATCAGATAGCTGTTTACAAGACAAAGAAAAATGCTAAGAAGAATAAGAAAGCTTTAGTAAAGAAATATACAAAGAAAGTTAAATATACAATTAAGTCAAAGAAACTTAAAGGAAAGAAGAAAGTATATGTAAAAGCTAGAGCTTATGTACTAGGTACAAATGGTAAAAAAGTCTTTGGTAAGTGGAGCGCAATTAAAGTTGGAAAGCTAAAAAAGACAAGTAAATATTACCCATATTACTACTAAAAAAGAGATAAAGGAACTAGATTCAATCTAGTTCCTTTTTTTTATGAATTCCTTCATTTTTTACCATATTTCGCTTGATAAATGCGTGATTATTGGTATAATGGAGACACTGGGTGCATTGTCAAAATGTATCAAATGTAAAAGTTATTTCGAAGAAAGAGGAGGAAAACGAAATGGAAAAACTTTTAAAAAGAGTTGTTTCAGTGATTTGCGCAATGGCGATGGTCGTTACTGGACTTGTTTTCACACCATCTAAAGTTGATGCTAAAACTGCTTTAGTAAGTGGTGTAGCTACAAACGTTGGTGCATGGGAACTAAAGTCTACTAATGAAAAAGACTTAGGCTATTCACAAATGTCATATGATTCAACAGGAAATGAGTTAGGCCAAACTACTATGTATTTGGACAGCAGTCCAAATGGAGATTGGAATGACGTAGAATATGGTATGTATGCTAGACTTAAGAACTATAACAGCAATAAGATGAAAGCTGATATGCCATATAAATTAGCAGTAGATATTAATACAACAAAAGCAGGTACATTGATTGCTTCTGTTGAAGGCAAAGAATTTAGAATTAAAGTAAATGCTGGTTCTTCTACAGTTAAGTCTGATGAGTTTGATCATGATGAGTTTGCTACTGTAAACACTCAGTGGGATCCTACTTTAAAGGTTGAAGATGTAACATTCTTCTTAGGAATGTTCCCTAAGGATACTCAGATTACTATTTCAAAAGTTGATTTTGAAGCACAAGCTACAGAGTGGACACCAGTTCCAAACTTTAACCCAGATTCTGGCGGAACAGCTACACATACACATGCTGGTAAAGTAGATTTACTTGCTATGTATGGAGTTAAGTCTGAACTTTACGGAAAGATGAAATTTAAAGTAGCTAACGAAGGTCAGTCAATCGCAGATACTACAATTAAAGTAACTAAGAACTCTGGCTGGTTAGACGCTTGGTCAGTAAGTGCTAGACTTTCAAATTACTGTAGTACAGTTGAGGTTAAGAAAGGATCAGAGACAGTAACAGGATTGTCTAATGGAGATTACTATGATGGTACTTTCGTAATTAACTCAAACAAACCTACAACTGAAGATGAGCATGGAAAACAGAAGAATATTAGAATCGTCCTAAGTGGAAAAGCATATGATTATCCGCTAGCAGTTGGCGATAATGAAATTAAGATTGAAGATTTCAAATACACAGGAAAAGCAGATATCGATTTCGAACTTGACTGTGTAGATCCAGATACAGAATTAGTAATTAAGAGCGTATCATTTGTTGCAAATGATCCTGACTGGACAAGAGTTGAAAATGAAGCAACAGTTGACGTTGGTGCATGGCAGCTATTTGCTCGTACTGGCACAACAGTTGAAGAAGGACAGTGGGGTGCTCTTTCATATAAGAACGCTGAAGGTGTTGAAACACCTGTAAATCCTGAAGATACACTTATCAAAGTACGTTCATCATCAGGATGGCATAATGCATGGGCTACATTGGCTATGCTTCCAAACTTCCTTTCACCAGAAGGATCTCATAAATTGGAAGTAGGACGTACATATAGACCAGTTATTAAATATTACTCAAGTAAAGCTACAGAAATGGATGATTCTGGAGATCAGAAGACAGTATTGTTCAGTGTTGATAATACTAACCTAGCATTCCCACTTGAGGCATGTAAGGATGAGAGCGACATTAAGACAGTTAAACTAGATCCATTCACATATGAAGAACAGAAACCAGAAAAACCATATGACTGTGTATTCAACCTAGATCAAGTTGAACCTAAGACAGTTCTTCGCTTTGTAAGCATTGATTTTGAAGTAGTTGATGATGGTTGGGAGCCAATCCCTAACAAGAAATATACTCCAGTTGGAACAACAGGTATGGAACTATACGCTAGAATGGGCGACACTGTTGAAGAAGGCTCATGGGGTAAGATTTCTTACAAGTTTGATGACAAGACAGTTACAGATGATTTCAGTAAAGTTTTAGTTAAGACTAGAACTACTTCTGGTTGGTATGTAACACATAACCCAGCTAGTAGAATTGATTTCCCTGGTTTAGCTGATAAAGAAATGACAGAAGCTAACAAGTATAAAGTTAGAGTTACTCTTGAAGCTAACAGATCAGATGAAATTAAATCACTAGATGGTTCATCAGAAGAAATCCACAATAACATTAAGTTTATTGTTGATAGTGATAAAGAATACGAATTCAAGTCTCTACCTGATAATCAGGAAGTTGCTTATGAAACAGATTACTTCGTATACCAGAAGAACAGTGATGACTTTACTATCGTATTAGATGAGTTCACAAAGAACGCTACAATTAGAGTTAAGAAGATTGAATTCATTAGAGATCCAAGTGAACCTAATTGGATTCCAGTTGAAAATGCAAAGGCTACTAAGGTTGGAGCATGGACTCTATATGCAAACTTTAATGCAGAATCAGAATCATATGGCAAGATATTCTATGCAAATAGTACAGAGACTCCATCAGCATTGGGCGATACTACAATGAACTGCTATTCTACATCAGGATGGTTCGGCGCTAGATCAATCATTGCTACACTTAATGGATATACAAAGGGTAAATTAACAGTTGGTGAAAACTATTCAACATCAATTACTATTGATAGTAGTGAAGATTGCTTCGGAATGGGCGATGACGGAACTGCTAATGGTATCAAGGTAACTATTGATGATACTGAATATATTATCCCAATTTACAAAGGAAAATATACATATGTAATTCCTAAACTAAACAAGGTTTACTCAAACACAAATACAAATGTACAGTTCTTCCTTGACAAACTAAAACCAACTACAAAGATTAACATTTCAAGTGTTGACTTTGGTTCAGTTATCAATGACCCTGTTGAAATTTCAGCACTAGCTACAGAAGCTCAGGCTGACGGTACAGTTAAGGTTACTTGGGAACAGACTAAAGACACTATTTATGGTACAGCTGGAAACGAAGGCAAGTTCAAAATCTTTGTTGATGGTACAGAAGCTGCAGTAGTTGACGGAAACGTAAGAGAGTACACTACAAGCGCACTAGCAGAAGGAACACACGAGATCAAGGTTGTTGCTACACTTGGCGCTAAGGAATCAGCAGGAGCAACTTCTACAGTAGTTGTTTCTAAGGATACAACAGTAGCTCCTACAACAGAAGCTCCTACAACAGCAGCTCCAACAGTTAAACCTACAGTTGCACCTACTTCAAAGGCAGCAGTAACTAAGCCAGGTAAGGCTAAGGTTAAGAAGATTGCTAAGAGAAAGAAATCTGCTAAGAAGATTACTGTTACTCTTAAGAAGGTAAGTGGTGCTACTAAGTATCAGGTAGCTGTTTACAAGTCTAAGAAGAACGCTAAGAAGAATAAGAAAGCAATCGTTAAGAAGATTGTTAAGAAACTCAAAGCTACTATTAAGTCTAAGAAGTTGAAAGGCAAGAAGACTCTATTCGTTAGAGCTAGAGCTTGGAATACTGCAGGCTATGGTGCATGGAGTGGAATCAAAAAATCTAAAGCAAAATAATTAGATGATTATAAGAGTTAAATTGATGGTGAAGCAATAGCTTTACAAATTCGAAATAATTCTTACAATAAAGGCCCTCGGATGTAATATCCGAGGGCTCTTTATTATATATGGCAAAGGAATAAGGGAGGGGACAGGTGAGTTTTCTCATGACTCCAATTGAGGCGGGCGCATTTTCTCATGACAACGAGAGGGTATTTGGTAAGTAATCCTATCAGCAAGAAAAATAGGTACGGCTTCAACGTGACAAGTTTTCTGATGAAAACTCGCCACGGTTCAGCCCAAAAGTTGTTTCTGTGAACAACTTTTGCTCTATTTTTCTTGCTTCTAGAATCACACCAAATATCCCTCTCTAAGCAAATCGAAAACGCGCCCGCCTCCCTTAGAGTCATAACCCTACTCACCTGTCCCCTCCCTTATTCACTGCCATATATAACAAAGAGCCTAGGACATTACATATAAAAGAGAAAAAGACAGGGTGTTGAT
>CAMZGB010000050.1 GCA_947306285.1 uncultured Lachnospira sp. | reverse complement strand
TCCTCTACTGATACAAGGAAGGTTGATGCCATATCAGTATCGGAGAACGCTTGTGATGATATAGATGTCACACTTTCTGGTACATACATATAGTAAACATATGCACAATCTTCAAATGCATTAGCAGTAATGCTTGTTACTCCGTCTTCAATAACAATTGTGTTTATATCTTCATGATACTTATGCCATGGAGCTGCAAATTCTTCAAAACTACACATAGCACCAGTACCTGAGATGGTTAGTACTCCATTGCTCAATTCATATGTTACGTCAGAGTTATCATCACCACAATATCCATGCACATCACCGTTAGTATTTACAGTTCCTGCATAGTGTACATAATCTGAATTTTCATTTACTCTGATAACAGGTCTTACACAGGCATTATTCTCAGGGCCAGGTTTTTGCTTAATTGATCCATCATAGTCAACTCTGTACATATAGTATGGATAAGTAGAAATCGATTTAACTGTTCTTAGCCACCAAATACCTGTATCTGTATATGCACCATATGACTGCGAAAGGATATGACCAAAAATATTCGGCTGAACTGTCTTATCTTCTATACCATCATTAAAGCCTAAAATATCTAACTTATTTCTATGCTCTCTATGTCCATAATCTGTGTTAACAGAGCAGCGTGTGTTGGTTGCATTAGCTCCACCTTTACCTGTGCCTTGAGATACATAGTTATTTACAAATCCATATTTAGTATCAAGTGCTTCCTGCATAGACAAAATATAAACATAGTCTTGAGTATCTGGACCTTGGTCAAGATCTGGTTTTTCTGGTGATTTATCTGCAGTAACAGTACTTAAGTTAATGGCAGCCTTCTCATTTGAATTAAATGCTTCATTATAGAAATCATCATTCAACCATTCTCTCAAATCACTGTTTGCCCAACTTAAGTCTAATTCACCAGTTTCAGGATTTGTTTTATTTACTTCCTGATTATACTGAATAGACTCTAGAGACTGGTCAGCCAATAAGAATAGTTCTCCATTCTTCTCCTCCAAGACTCTCCACTTAATACGCTCTGGGAAGTAGTCGCCTGAATACTCTTCAACATCATGCTTATTCTTAGTCTGGCTATAGTGTCCAAAGTAAACACAATCCCACGTAGTAACATCACCTGAACGTCTAGGGTTGCTGACCTTTCCAGCCACTCCGCCACTAGCTTGTACGCCCTTGAATTGGAATTCAAGAGTAATACAAGTAACGATCATCGCCATTACTACTAGTATCGAAATAACCTTATTGAATTTTCTTTTCTTTCTAGCTCTGATCATGTTCTCACCTTCTACTCTATTCTTTATTATAAAGTAGCCTAACAAAGACTATGCCATAGTCTTTGTTCTCATTAGTTTAGTCTATTTAAAAAATATTACACTTCTACAACATAATAATATAACATATAGCGTTCACAATCGTAACATTTTTCACATAATTATCATATTTATTTTATAGCAAAAAACAGGCTATTTCAACAAAAAAAATGACCACTTAACACTGTTAAGTAGTCATTTTGCTATTTACTCCTAATTAATTAGTATTCTCTAGCATACTCTTCTACAATTGCTCTCTGCCAAGGTTTATACGCCGTAGGCCATTTCGATGTGTCTGCCATGACACTTTCAGCAGATTCTTTCGCACTTCTTATTGTAATAACACTATTTGATGGATATATTACTTCTTGGCCACCGTTATTAGCATAAGTAACTATCACATAAGGTGCAGCAATAAATTTTCTGGAATAGTTAGCTGGTTTAAGATTATTTATCGCAACCGTAAAACTTTGCTTGTCATTTTTGGCAAAATCTGTTTCCTTAAACACAACATTGTACAATTTATGTCCAGGTATTTGTTCTGTAAATGGTGTTATATCTTGATCATATTCATCGTAGTAATCTTCATAAGTGGTCACCATAACGCCATACTGGAACGACTTACTGTGTATAGGATCACCGTCATTTATGGTTACATTATTTCTAAATGCTAATCCCCTAGGTTTAGTCTGCGAAACTCTGATGGCTTCACCATTATGCTCCACATCGACTTTCAAAGTCTTAAACTCTTTGTCTTTATGGATTTCAAAAGATGTTCCATTTCTATAAATGTTTTCTTCATTATCTAAATCTATATATCCTAGATGATCTCCAGTAGCCACTCGTCTAGTTTTCATCAAGTTAGATTCTGTAGGCAATGTATAAGTTTCGCCATCTTCCACTCGGTCTACTATTTTACCATCAATCTTAATAGTATACTTGTGAGCCGGCTTAACATATTTACCATCTGAATATCTAGAACCATGATGATTAACTGCGCTAGTCTTTACTCTAATAATTGGTCTAACACTTGCATTTAACTCACTTGGCTTTTTACCCTCATCAGTATTTCCTGGGTAATTTACACGTTTGCAACTAGAAGTATTATGATATTTTTCAATCAACCACCAAATAGTTGCACGATTATGATATGTATCATCTGGATCATATGGATCTCTGATTCCTAAATCTCTATCAGTAGCTACATTAAGAATTGTTGGCTTGTCAGGATCATTATTTCTAGCACAATAATCTGTAGCATTAGCTCTTCTAGTTTTTGAATTAATATGTGATGGAAGGAATCCATAACTCTCATTTTCCACTTCATCTTGAGAGAAAGTAATTACTTTATCAGTAGTGCCCACCGCTGTAGTAGAATCAACTATTTGAGCTTGTTCTTCTGCAGTAAATGCTCTTGATATGAACCCTTCCTCAGAAGTACTATCATTCATCCACTGTCTCAAAGTACAGCTTTCCCAATCGTTAGAACCATTTTTTGAGTCAAATGGTTTACTATCTAGTGACTTGTCAGCCATCAATAATAGTGTATCACCCTCATTTGCAAGAATTCTCCACAAAATAGGCTTCACTCTGTATGACTTTCCATCTTCTGTGTATGTGCCGTATTTTTCATCTTTGTCGTCTTCTGGTTCAGCAACATACTCTTCACCATCTATTATTTCTGATTGTGGATAAGTACCAAACTTAACACAATCCCATTTAACTAATTCTTCTTCTCTGTTAATCCACTCTGGATCACTAAGTCCATCGCCGCTTGTTTTAATAGTTTTACCTGCAGTTCTTCTTTCAAGTCCGTTAGAACCAACTACTAAAGCGTTAACATTTACTGTTTGCTGACCATTAGTAATGCCTTCCACTGTCACATCAATTATGTCATTTGAATTATCAATATCATCATCTATTACTGTGTATAGATTGCCATTCAAATAAACTTCGTAGCTTTGGCCAGGCATAGGATTATCAAAGCTAAAGTATAGCACATCACCGTCTTGGTAAACGTTATATAGCGTTGAAATCGGTGTGGCTAATGGTTTTTTAGAACGACAGAAGGAATAGTTATATCTTAGGTCTTCCATAATTCCATGTGCCACAGAATTCTTTTCCACGGAAACAAGGAAATTATTTGTCATTTCATTCTTAGGGAATGCTTTGTCGGAGAACTCTGTAACATTCTCAGACAAATACATATAAGAAATGAATCCGCAGTTCTCAAATGCATTAGCTGTTACATTAGTAACTTGATCTTCTACCACTACTGTGTAGATATCCTCATAGTACTTGTGCCATGGTGCCTCATAGTCATCGAAGCTATACATAGGACCCGAGCCAAAGATTCTAAGAGTGTTAGTCTTTGTATTGAACTCGTAGTGAACCTCGTCACCACAGTAATCTTTTTCTGTACCGTCAGAAGATACTGATCCTGCATATTTTAAGTATTCTGAATCAGCATTAACACGAATAACTGGTCTCACACAGACATTTCTGTCTGTAGTTCTTTTGCCACTGATAGCTCCGTTGTAGTCTACACGATAAACCTTATCATTTGACACATCAGCAGGTGTACGTAACCACCAAATACCGCAACCCTTGTAATTTTTGTAATCCTGTTTGTGAGTTGTTCCTTTGTCATATGGGAAATTACGAGTATCTGGATTATCTATTCCATTATTGATAGTAGCAGTATGACTCTTGTTGTCATGAGTTCTGTAACAATAATCCGTATTGACTGAAGCACGAGTAGGATTGTTTCCTGTATTACTATAAAAACCATACTCTGACTTTAACGCTTCATTCTTTGATAGTATGTAAACATTATCATTATTACCTTCAACATCAGTATTGATGATATCTTCTTTTTCTCCGTTAAATGCTTCGTTATAGAAATCGTCATTCAACCATTTTCTCAGATCACTATTACCCCAGCTCAAATCAACCTTGTCTGTGTCTGGATTCTTCTTTCCTACTACTTCATTGTATTGAATAGATTCAAGTGATTCGTCAGCCATCAACAATAATTCATCATCAGTCTTCTCTAGTACTCTCCATCTAATAGGCTCTCTAAAGTAATTATCACTTCCGGTAGCCTTTTTGTTGAGTGTCTGGTTATAGTGTCCAAAATAAACGCAATCCCATGTACTAACATCGTTAGACTTAACAGGATTATTAATGTGGTTTTTAACACTAGTGCTAGCGTTAACTTCACTATCTGTTTTTGGACAAACAAAACTACTTGTAACACTCAAAGCAGTTACAAGTAGTAAAACTACGCACTTATTCAGCTTTCTTTTTCCTCGCAGTGTTTCCATTTTACCTATTTCCTCACACTATTTGAAACAATCAAAACGAGGCTACAAAAGCCTTCGTTTAACCATCTCACAACTTCCCCATAAGTTGTTTCATTTCTTCCCCAGAGTATTAAAACATACTAGGTGTTCATAAACGTAACAATTTTCAAAAACACCTTCATTTTTTACTCGTGTAAGATTATAGCACTTTTCACTAAAAAAACAACACCTTTTTGACAATTTTTTCACATTTGATTTTTCGCTAGAATCCCCTATTTTACTGCAAACTTTAGCGCGTTAATTTGCCCTTCTTGGTGCATTCGTTATTTTCTTAACACCCACCAACTTTGTATGCAATAAAAAAGAAGATATTCATAAAGAATATCTCCTTTTTTTATACAAATATCAATGATAATTGTTAATTCTATTTATTATGGATTAGTTAAATCATCAATATTATCACCACTACCACTATCGAATCCGCCTGCAGAATCTTCTGTTGTTATTTGTCCTTTAGTAGTAGGCTCTGGCGCTGCTGTAGTTTCTGGTGTAGGGCCAGTAGGTTCTGGTGTCACCGTAGGTTCTGGCGCTACTGTGGTAGGTTCCACTGGCTTAACAGTAGGATCTACTGGTTTAACAGTAGGCTTCTGTGGATTCTTTTTAGCTTTAACTGTAATTTTAATTATTTTTTTAATCTTTTTATTCTGTTTAGACGCAACTATTACTTTGGCTTTTCCGACCTTCTTGGCAGTAATAGTAATCTTTTTGCCTTTTTTCTTAACTGTTACAACATTTTTATCAGATATCTTAACATTAAAAGCTGTTTTTCCTTTTGGAGCCTTTACTTTCACTTTGAAAGTCTTTTTGTCCCCAACTTTTAATGTCATCTTGCCTTTTGCGCCCTTAACGGTCACTTTATACTTACTCTTAGCCTCAAGTTTAGTAGTGTTAATAAAGGCTACTGAAGTAATAACCATAACAAACGCCATAACTATAGATGCTATTCTTAAATACTTTTTCATATCCGTTCTCCTTTACCCTAATCTAGTATATATTATAATACATCTTTTTGATTAAAAAAAGGAGATATTCGTAAAAGAATATCTCCTTGATTATTTATTATTTAGGTCTAATTACTTTTTGCTTGCGATAGCTGCCTGAGCTGCTGCAAGTCTAGCAATTGGTACTCTAAATGGTGAACATGATACATAGTCAAGACCAATCTTGTGACAGAACTCAACTGATGATGGATCTCCACCGTGCTCACCACAGATACCTAAGTGTAGGTTAGGGTTAGTCTTCTTACCAAGAGTAATAGCTGTCTCCATAAGTTTACCAACACCATCCTGATCTAACTTAGCAAATGGGTCATTCTCAAAGATCTTAGCGTCATAGTAAGCATCTAAGAACTTACCAGCATCGTCTCTTGAGAATCCGTAAGTCATCTGTGTAAGGTCATTAGTACCGAAGCAGAAGAATTCTGCCTGCTTAGCAATCTCATCAGCTGTAAGTGCAGCTCTTGGGATCTCAATCATAGTACCAACTTCGTACTTAAGTGCTACGCCTGCTTTTTCGATTTCAGCGTCAGCTACTTCTACTACCATATCCTTCACAAACTTAAGTTCCTTAGAATCACATGATAGTGGAATCATGATTTCTGGCTTAACTTCCCAATTTACGTGGTTCTTCTGAACGTTGATTGCAGCTCTGATAACAGCCTTAGTCTGCATCTTAGCAATCTCTGGGTATGTTACAGCAAGACGAAGTCCTCTGTGACCCATCATTGGGTTGAACTCGTGAAGTGATGTGATAATATCTTTAATTTCTTCAACGCTCTTTCCTTGAGCATCTGCTAACTTCTTAATATCTTCTTCCTCTGTAGGAACGAACTCGTGTAGAGGTGGATCTAGGAATCTGATTGTTACTGGATGTCCCTCTAGTGCTTCATATAAAGCTTCGAAATCGCTCTGCTGATATGGAAGAATCTTCTCTAGTGCAGCTTCTCTTTCTTCAACAGTGTCTGCACAGATCATCTCTCTAAATGCAGCAATTCTGTCTTCTTCGAAGAACATGTGCTCTGTACGGCAAAGACCGATACCTTCTGCACCAAGTTCTCTAGCTCTCTTAGCATCTTCTGGTGTATCAGCGTTTGTTCTAACGTTTAGAGTTCTGAAATCATCAGCCCAAGCCATGATTCTACCGAACTCACCTGCGATAGAAGCATCAACTGTAGGAATAACTCCATCATAAATCTTACCAGTAGAACCGTCGATTGAGATGTAATCTCCCTCTTTGAATGTCTTACCAGCAAGCTCGAATGTCTTGTTTTCTTCATCCATAACGATGTCGCCACAACCAGATACACAACATGTACCCATACCACGAGCAACAACGGCAGCGTGTGATGTCATACCACCACGAACTGTAAGGATACCCTGAGCAACCTTCATACCAGTAATATCTTCTGGTGAAGTCTCAAGACGAACAAGTACAACCTTCTCGCCCTTTGCATCCCACTCAACAGCGTCGTCTGCAGTAAACACAATCTTACCGCAAGCAGCTCCTGGAGAAGCTCCAAGTGCGCTACCAACTGGTTCTGTTTCTTTGATAGCCTGTGCATCAAACTGTGGGTGAAGAAGTGTATCTAAGTTTCTAGGATC
>CAMZGB010000049.1 GCA_947306285.1 uncultured Lachnospira sp. | reverse complement strand
TTTTTGGTAAAATACTAGTTGGTATTAT
Organism: uncultured Lachnospira sp.; assembly: GCA_947306285.1. Taxonomy (GTDB): domain Bacteria; phylum Bacillota; class Clostridia; order Lachnospirales; family Lachnospiraceae; genus Eubacterium_G. The sequence continues at coordinate 7,265 of CAMZGB010000049.1, read as the reverse complement.
AAATGTGTTTTAAAAGAGGAATTATGAAAGCATTAATCAGAAAAACAATTATATATTTGTCCGTGATGGGATTGGTTCTTTCTGGCATTTCTTTTGTTCCAAAAGAAGTGGCTGCAGATCAAGCTCCTGCGTGGCCAGATGGATATGTCAAAACTGTGGCTAAGTCATCTTGTTTGATGGACTATGCTACAGGAACAGTTTTGTATGAATCTAAAGCTCACAAGAAAAGATTTCCTGCCAGTATCACAAAGACTTTGACTGCGCTTCTTACTATCGAAAACTGTGATATGAACGAGACAGTTACTTATTCGAAGAATTCGCTATCTTGCATCAAAGACGGTGCAGCAAATATTGGAGCGAAAGTTGGCGAGAAGATGTCTGTAAAGGATGCTCTTTATGGAATGATGCTACACTCTGGTAACGAATGTGCCACAGCTCTTGGCGAGCATATGTTTGGCAGCGAAAAAGCTTTTGTTCAAAAATTGAATGAGCGCGCAAAACAAGCCGGAGCCAAAGATTCACATTTTGTAAACGGAAATGGTTTGCACAATGATAATCACTATGTCACAGCTTATGATATGGCAATGATTATGAGAGCTGCTCTTAAGTATCCTTTGTTCAGAGAAATACTTGGAACTACTCAATACACAATTCAAAAGAATAACAAGAGAAAACATCGTTTTATAGCCAACATGAGACATAAAATGATTTGGGAAGGTGGTCCTTACTACTACAAAGGAATCATCGGCGGAAAAACTGGTTTCACAGACGAGGCAAGAAATACGCTTGTAACAGCTGCTGAGCGAGATGGTATGACTCTTATTGCTATCGTTCTTAAGTCTGACACAAATCACGTTTATACAGATACTAAAAAGTTGTTTAACTACGGATTTAGAAATTTTAAATCTATAAATATTTCTGAAAATGATAATAGGTTTAACAACGAAAACGATTATTCGTTGACCTCTCCTTTTATCAATAAAACAGGAACTTTAGAATTAGATAAAACAGCTACTGCAGTTATTCCAAAGGGAGCTAATTATTCTGATTTGAAAATTACTACTACTTACAATGTTGCACGAGGTATTTTTTCAAAGATGAATTACAAGTATGATGGCAGAAGTGTTGGTACTGCCACATTAACATACCACAAGGGAACAAAGGTTAAGACTTCATCTGATACAGAACAAGAAACTATAGTTAAGATTACAACTACTGCCCCTACAACTAAGGCTCCTACGAAAAAGAGTTCGGGGATTTTCAAAAAGAATATGGTGCCTATCATTATCATTGGTGTTTGCGTAGTAGTATTTATTCTTATAATTATTTTATTGATTAAGAGAAAGAAAAAATTGGACAGAATTCGCGCAGCTAAGCGAAATAGAAATAGATATACACATTAATAAATAGGAGGTATAGGTATGAATTGGGTTGCACCTATAAAAGACGAAGAAACATTAGTGGCTTTCGGAGATGCTCTAAAAGACATTGATGAGAAATATTATATTTTATTCCAGTTAGGCATCGGAACCGGTCTTCAATTGCAAGATATTCTTGCATTTAAAGTAAAGGATGTAAAGGACAAAAAGGAATTAACAGTTAAAATTGGAAAACATAAACAAAAAATAGTTTTCAAGATTCCTTCATCTCTTCAAAAAGAAATTAAGGATTTCATTAAGGATCGTCCTGCAAATCAATATTTAATTTTGGGACATAAAACAAAGAATAAGCCTGTTTCACGTGAACAAGCTTACAGAGTTCTTAGAAGTGCTGGTCACCATGTTGGCCTTCACTCAATTGGTGCTCAGACAATGCGTAAAACTTATGCATATAGATATTACAGAGAGACTGGTGATATTTATCACTTGCAGGCCCTATTCAACCATGCATCTCCTTCTATAACATATAGGTTTATCGGCGAGAAGCCAAACGTTGAACTATTTATGAGAAAGCTTACTCCAAAGGAGAACGAGCGCAGTCGTTATCTTCTATATTTGAACAATAGTGGTAAGAAACGTTTGCAAAAGATTATTAAGGAGCTCACTGCTATCGACAAGAACTTTGATAGTCCAAAGAACAACGATGCTTTCTACGGTAAAGTGGATTGCTTGCTAGAAGAATTAGAACAGCTAATGGATTCATACCACGAAGCTGAATAATATAAAACAAAAAAAGAGTTGCTGTACTTTTTAGTATTGCAACTCTTTTTTTATTAATGGGATTTAGTAATCATCTTCAGCATCATCGTCGTCAATAGCTGAACTGCCCCATGTCTCTTGCATCATTTCTCTTTCTAACAAGCGATGTCTTTTTTCTCTTCGCTTCTCCCTGATGCTTTCTTTCTTGTCTTTTACCTTTTGAACTCTTTCTTCGTCGGCCACTTTTACAATCTTTATTGCGTAAAAGCTATCTGGCTCGCACTTTCTAATTTTTATTTTACCTCGGACATCTCCATGCTCTGGACATCTTCCTAAGCAAAAATATGTCTTCCCACTATCCGAAAACCAATCAATATAAGGATAGATTCTCTCTCCACATTTGTTACACCTTAGTTCCTCAACGTCTTTGTCGTTAAACATTTCATCTTTCGATAAGAATTCTCTTGTAACTAATTTGTTATAATCATCAAATTCGACAAATATTTCTTCTTCCTTAATTCGAGGCGGGTAAAATGTGTCGATAGATAGTCTCTTTATAAATCTTCCCGGATCAATTTTTTGAAATACTTTAGCTGTATAGTATGCATCATCAATTGCTCTGTGGAACTCTTTGTCTTCCTTAATTCCTAATTCTTCGACCACGTCCGAAAGTGTACTCTTGTTCTTGCCATCGTCATACCTCAGACTATAAATCTTTTGTAAATCTAGGTAGTAAAGTGGGAAGTCTAACACTCTCTCCAGTTTGTAGTGTCTCATATTCTTTTGTAATTCAGTTAAATCCATGGATCCCCAAGTGCAAAACATGAAATCATCTCCACACCATTCCAAGAATTCTCTAATCACTTTTCTGAAATCCGATCCTCTGGCCAGCTCCTCGTTTGTAAAATGTGTGATTTCTTTAATTTTGTAGTGAAGTTTTTTGTAAACTCTCGGTTTGACTATTTCGTGGAACGAGTCTTCAATTTCTAAGTTTGAATTCACTCTAACCGCTCCAATTTCAATAATCTCGAATGGCATTTCTGGATGATAGTTTCTCTTCCCATATGGGTTTTGATTCCACTCAAGGTCCAAAACTATGTAATCCATATTCTCTCCAATTGTATATTATTAATCGCTGATTTATTAACCCTCTTTTCAACGACTGATGTTTTTCACACAAACGTCCCGTAGAGGATTCGAACCTCCGGCCTCTCGCTTAGGAGGCGAGCGCTCTATCCAACTGAGCTAACGAGACAAAAGGCAAAGATTTACTTTGCCTGTTTTTCGATTTTCTCCATTCCGCCCATATATGGTCTTAGAGCCTCTGGAATTGCAACACTACCATCTGCTTGCAAATTGTTTTCAAGGAAAGCAATAAGCATACGTGGTGGTGCAACAACTGTATTATTTAATGTATGAGCAAAGTAGTTTCCATCTTCGCCCTTAATCTTAATATTCAATCTTCTAGCTTGTGCATCTGTAAGGTTTGAACAACTTCCCACTTCGAAGTACTTCTTTTGACGAGGAGACCATGCTTCCACGTCCACAGACTTGACCTTAAGGTCCGCCAAATCTCCAGAGCAGCACTCAAGTGTTCGAACTGGAATATCTAGACTTCTAAACAAATCTACAGTGTTCTTCCACATCTTGTTATACCATTCCATGCTGTCTTCTGGCTTACAAACAACAATCATTTCCTGCTTCTCAAACTGGTGAATTCGATACACGCCTCTCTCCTCAATGCCGTGTGCACCCTTTTCTTTTCTGAAGCAAGGAGAATAGCTCGTCAAAGTCTTCGGTAGATCTTCTTCCTTTGTATGAGTATTGATAAACTTACCAATCATTGAATGCTCACTAGTTCCAATCAAGTAAAGGTCCTCGCCTTCAATCTTGTACATCATAGCGTCCATCTCTTCGAAGCTCATAACGCCAGTAACCACATTGCTTCGAATCATAAATGGAGGAACCACATATGTGAAACCTCTATCTATCATAAAGTCTCTGGCGTATGCAATCACCGCCGAATGAAGTCTAGCAATATCTCCCATTAAATAGTAGAAACCATTACCAGCAACATCTCTAGCCGCCTCTAAATCGATACCGTCGAAGGACTCCATAATATCTGTATGATATGGCACCTCAAAATCAGGCACTACTGGTTCACCAAACTTCTCTAACTCAACATTTTCACTATCATCTTTTCCTATAGGAACTGATGGGTCAATAATGTTTGGAATGACCATCATGCGTTTCTTTATTTCTTCGTCGATCTCCCTACCCTTTGCAGTGAGTTCATCTATCTTATCATTTCCAGCAGCCACTTCTGCCTTAACCTTTTCAGCCTCATCTTTTTTGCCTTGCTGCATAAGTCCACCAATCTCTTTTGATAGCTTATTCTTGTTTGCGCGCAAAGCCTCAACTTCCTGCTTATTCTCTCTGTTCTTTAAATCTAATTCAATTACTTCGTCTACAAGTGGAAGTTTCTGATTTTGAAATTTCTTTTTAATATTCTCCTTTACGATGTCTGGATTTTCTCTTAAAAATTTAATGTCTAACATATTTTCTCCTTAATAACTAATAATTGTTTTTCCAAGTTATGTAAACTAAGAATTGATTGCCTTTTCAAGCGCTTCCTTCTCTTCTTCTCCCAGTGTGGCATATGCCTCACCTTTTATTATTTCTTTGATATAGGTATAACTGCTATCTCTGCCGTGCATTGTATTTAAGATGAATCCAGTATTAACATCATCTAATAGACAAAGCGTAAAACTCAAGTTTCCTCCCATTTCCTTGAAGGCATCATACTTTACAATTCCCATTTTGTGGAAAGTGGACTTCATTCCTTGAAGCGTTTCTTCTATATCTACTTTTGTTTCTTCATAGTCCTTTTGGATCTCATTCATCTGCTTAAAGTTTTCTTCGATGGCATCAGCCAAATTCTCGGCATCTTTACCATTCATAAAAGATTCATATCTGTTCATCAATCTTTTTATTTTAAGATTTTGTAAGAAGGTAACTGCCACAAAAACTATTATCACTAATAATATAGTTCCTAAATATATAAAATCTCTCATTTCTTTTCTCCTTATTTAACGCTCTCAAATAATTCGTACAATCTCTCAAACTCTTCTGTAGAATAATAATCTATTTCTATCTTGCCCTTGCCGTTTGCTTTCTGGTTAATAGAAACCTTTGTTCCAAGAATCTCTTCGAGCCTTTGCGTGAGCCTCTTAACCTCTGCTGTGTTCTGTGTTGGAATTGGAAGTTTCTTCTGCTTTGGATGTAAAATATTCTTAACCAACTTCTCTGTATCTCGAACGCTCAATCCTTTATCAACAACTGTCTTTGCGGTCTTCTCCTGCAACCCTTCGTTCTCAAGTCCAAGCAACGCTCTGGCATGTCCCATCTGCAAGTCGCCCGCTTCAATCATTCCCTGAACTTTCTCTGAAAGATTCAAGAGTCTCATTGAGTTTGTTATCGCACTTCTTGATTTAGAAAGTCTTGTTGCAACATCTTCTTGTCTCAAATCATATTCCTCAATCAAGTTCTTATATGCCTTTGCCTCCTCAATTGGATTAAGGTCTGATCTTTGCAAGTTCTCAATCAATGCAATCTCGGATGCTTCCTGTGGTTCATACTCTTTTATAACTACAGGCACTTCTTTTAACTTGGCAAGCTTGGCAGCTCTCCACCTTCGCTCACCTGCAATAATTTCGTAGTAGTCGTTTTTCTTCTGAACAACAAGCGGTTGGATTACTCCGTACCTCTTGATTGAATCAGTAAGTTCTTCTAGCTCGGCCTTATCAAAATTCTTTCTAGGTTGATTTCTGTTTGGCTCAATACTAGACACCGGCAAAGTAGTATCTGCAGGAACTGGAACTTCCTTCACTACTTCCTTTACCACTTCTTTTTCAACTACCTGAACTTCTGGCTTTTCTTCTTTTTTCTTAGTAGCAGCTTTCCTAGTCTCCGCCGAAGGAATGAGCGCATCTACGCCTCTTCCTAAACCTTTCCTTTGTGCCATAACACCCTCCAATAAACTATGTTTCAATATTGTATACTCTCTTTTTCTCTAATTGTGCTTGGTTTACATAACAAATTATTATGTAAACATCGTTGTTTTGTCAATTAATTCCTTTGCTAGACTCTCATATGCTTCTGCTCCCGCCGACTTCTTGTCGTACATATGAATTGGAAGCCCATAACTTGGAGCCTCAGCCAACCTAACATTTCTAGGAATGATTGTTGCGTATATGTGTAGGTGAATATTGTCTCTAACATTTTCCACAACCTCAGCTGATAGATTTGTTCTTGTGTCATACATAGTAAAGAGAACTCCATCTATCTCGAGTCTATTATTAAGTCTCTCCTGAACTAGATTGATTGTATGAAGTAACTGAGTTAATCCCTCAAGCGCATAATACTCACACTGAATCGGAACCATAACTGAGTCCGCTGCCACAAGTGCATTTACCGTAAGCAAGTTAAGAGCTGGTGGGCAGTCGATTATGATGAAGTCATAGTCGTCCTTAACCTTCTCCAATTCTTCCTTTAAGATGAACTCTCGATTCTCCATGCCAATCAAGTCGATCTCTGCTCCAGACAAGTTTGCGTTTGAAGGAAATACATCTAGTCCCTCAACCGCGCATTCTGTCTTGCATTCCTCACTTGAGCATTCTCCCAGGAGCAATTCATAAACTGTATTCTCTAGCTCATTTCTAATTATTCCAACGCCACTTGATGCGTTTCCCTGTGGATCCATGTCCACTAACAAAACCTTTTTACCTTGGTCCGCTAAGCATGCAGCCACATTAATAGATGTCGTGGTTTTACCTACGCCACCTTTTTGATTTGTAATTGCTATAATTTTTCCCATTTTGTACCTCGTTCTCTGTGTTTCCAATTGTATATTCTATCACATGGGTTGAGTTTTTTCTATATATAATATGTAAAAAGGGCTGCTTAATTCATATTTTGCTCCGCAAAATATTCATATCGCGCATTCGCGATATGAAAAAACAAAAGAAAAGAGCTTCCGGCAAACAAGCTTGTCGGAAGCTCTTTTCTTTTGTTTTTTAACAGCAGCCCCTTTGAACGCGTAAAATTGCGATGTTTCACGTGAAACAT